>QIJM01000588.1 GCA_003232445.1 Paraglaciecola arctica | reverse complement strand
TCAGGCTCTAACAAACAACTTTCAAACCAATGAATAAGCTGCGCTTCGCCCACCAACTGCACACTTTGTTGTTGCAACAATTCAGTTAAATGGCGTAAGTCGGTCACACGCCTTACACCATCAGGTTGATGTTTAATTAAACCTTGTTCCACATCAAAGTGTCGCAACACTTGGTTTATTGCGCGTATCAAACCTTGTTTTTGCCAGGTCTGATGCCAGTAAAAACGTTGTTCCAAAATGTCTTGCCAGCTTGATTCATCGTTAAATAAATTATCTAACTGCTGGGCATCAAAGGTGAACAATTCACTCATCAACGCCGCTTTTAATAAGCGCTCGTCGGTAGGTTGGCTAAGGGCTTTGAGCAATCTAAATACGTCCACTGCAATCTGCGTGGCAAACACACTCTTGCGGGCTAAAAACACACTGGCCACATTCACCTCTGACAAGGCATTTTTAATCACTTGTGCTTCGTTACGATCACGCACTAATACACAACAATCTCCAGCAGTAATGGCGCGGTCTTGTATCTGCGCTTGGTCTGTTTTGGCTAACTGTAACCAGTGGGATATTTGATTAGCCGTGGCGATGGCTAATTGAATAGATGCTTCGCTGGCTGAAATAGGTAAGTTTTCGCTGCTGCATAAATGCTGAAAATCTAAACTCTCGACGGCTTTACCCTGCACGGTTAAACCAGCAAAATCTCGCCCTGCTTGAACGGGATAAAATGGAATGCTTTGTTCAAACAAAAAACCTTTACGGCTACTTTCAAATAACTGATTGATACCATTGACTAGTTTTGGTGCTGAACGCCAGTTAGTTGCTAAGGTAAAATGACGCTGACTATCGATCCAGTCTTTGGCTTTAATATAAGTAAAAACATCTGCGCCACGAAACGCATAAATAGCTTGTTTGGGATCACCAATCATGATCCAACAGGCTTTTGTCAGCCCTGAGCTATCCTCAGAACTAAGCCCTGTTTCAGACTCATCCTTTGAACCGCCGTAAATACCTTGGAATACCTCAAATTGCACTGGGTCGGTATCTTGGAATTCATCAATCAATGCAGCTGGGTAGTTTTGCCTTATGGTGTTAGCCAACGCGTTATTGTTGTCATCAGCGCCCGCTTGTTGACTTATAGCGCGCTGTAAACCAACCAATAAATCGTCAGGCGATAACAAATGTAACATTTGTTTGTGAGATGCCAGATTAGCCGACACCACCGACATTGCATGTTGGCTAAACGCCAAAATTAAATTTTGTTGGCAACGCAGCAACAAACTTTGTAGCAGTGCGAACTGGCTAAAATCTAAATGGGATAAATCCTCACTGCCTTTTTTCGCAGCCTTAGCTATTTGTTCAGGAGAGAACAGCTGCCAGCCAGTTTTATCAAAATCAATTTGTAATAAATCACTTTTACAAAATGCCTGCATGTCTTGCAGGGTTGGCAATTTAGCCAATTTAGATCGGCCATTCAAATTGGCCTTGCTGAGTTGTTGGCTGACGTCATTGGCTAACCACCAACATTTAAGCTTAATAACTTGCTCTGCGTATTGATTAACGCTTTTGATAGCCGATTCAATATCTTTGGTTTGATAAGGCGTGGCATGTTGGCTGAACAAACGAGCAATACCTTTAAGCATGGCATCTGGTGTAGACCAATGTTTCAACAATAACTGCAAGGTATGCTGTGGCAAAGTGACCACATGTTTACGCCAATAATCCTCGGCCGCTATTTTTAGCCATTCACTTTCATCTAAAATGAAACTCTGCTCATACATGGCACCACTTTCAAAAGCATGTTCGGTGAGTGCTTTGTGACAAAAGCCGTGAATGGTATACACGGCTGCTTCGTCCATTTGTTTGCTGGCTAAAGCTAGTCGCTGGCAATCCAGTTCAACATTGTCACTTTGATCGATTAGCTGTTGAGTAAATGCGTCTTGGCTGGTCTTAGCAAAAAAGTCTAAATAGACTTGGCGCAACCGCTGGCGAATACGTTCTTTTAATTCTCCTGTGGCGGCATTGGTAAAGGTCACCACTAATATTTGCTCGACGCCCAAAGGCGTGCAGCCATGGCCGAGTAGCAAACGAATATACAAATTGACTATGGTGTAAGTTTTGCCTGTGCCTGCACTGGCTTCAATCAATGATGCACCAGACAAAGGAAAAGTCAGGGTATCTAGCGGTTGCATTGAGGTGATTTCATTAGGGGCGAGACTCATTCTGCATCACCTAATTCAACAAGGGGTAAAAGTAACTCTTCGGCTATTTGACTGAAAGGCTCGAAGTGCGCAGTTAGATCTGAGCAAACCCTTTGAATATGGGCTTCGGTGCCCTCGCCTGCGGCATAGTCATTGCCTTTAAATGAGTTCAATGTTTTGTTTATGTCCTGACTCGTTACCCATTGCCAAGCAGCCTCTGGGTAAAAATGAAGTATTTGATCAGCACCGCGCTGCCAATGATCAAGCCAAATAGTAAGTTGTTGCAGGGCCATTTGTTTTTCAATTACTGGCAATGAATACAATTTTTCGGTACTGATAAAGTGCGCTTGATTAAGTCCGGTTTGAGGAAATTGAGCGCACAAACACAACCACTGTAGATACAAGGTAATGCGATCTTTTGCCCTAAGTTTACCGGCACGCCAAAGTATCAAATTTTGTCCGTACAGACTGTCAACACGCCCTACCAAAGTCATATCATTGATCATCAACTCAATATCAACACTTTGTGCTGTGGTCAGTGATTGATTTAGGTGGCTAATTTGTTCGGCTAGTTGAGTGCTTTGTTTCACTAGTGGTCTAAGCGCTAATTCCCCACTTTGCCCTGCGGGTAACTTGCCTTCTGCTCTAAGTTCGTTCAAAAGGCTAGAGATAGTATTGGGTTGATTATTTTGTAGCTCAGTAGCTAGATCTGTTTCTGCACCATCATCGTCACCCACAATCTCTGAGCTGGCATTAAGGCTCATATCAAGAGAATGCTGAATTAATCGTTGGTTTAATTGATATTTGTCTAAACCATCAAATGCAAAAGGTTCTTCATCACTATTTTGTTGACCTAGTGAATAAAAACGGGTTTGCCAACGCTGGATAAAAAACGACTTGGCGGGGTTTTGGAAAAACTGGATCAATACATCAAGCTCAAGCTGAGTTGATTGTTCTAAAGATTGAGTCAAAGGGTCTGTATTAAACATCAATGCTTGTGAGGGTTGCTGTAACTGCTCGGAAATGGCTTGTTGTTTTTGGTTAAAACTTAAATAAGACTCAGGTTTGTTATGAGCTAGATCGGTGTCAAAGTAGGCCTGATTAAAAGGCTGTATTTTATGTTTAAGCGTTAAATGCGCAAGCAGGTTTTTCTCAGTATCCTCAACGTCCAGAGCCAATTGCCCAAACAAACAAAAACCTTGTTGGCAATATTCCATTAATTCACTGAGCAAAATAGAAGGCGCTAAAGGGCTATTGTCTTTTTGACTAAAACCTTGATAACTAAAATACAGTTGTTCTCTGGCCGACAACAACGCTTCTAAAAACAAATATCGGTCGTCTAACCGGCGGGATCTGTCGCCACGTTTAGCAGGAGCTAGATGCATTAAGTCAAACCCCATAGGCACACTTTGCCTTGGATAGTCGCTGTCGTTCATGCCTAACAAACACACCATTTTAAAAGGAATACTTCGCATTGGCATCAGTGTACAAAAATTTACATAACCCGCTAAAAATCGCTGGCCTACGCCTGTTTCTTGAATATTTTGCTGTAATTCACTGACAAACACATCTTGATCAATCTCATCGGTATATTGATGGCTGTGGACTAACATTTTTTCGAGGGTTTCTCGAAGGATAAGCAAATCGGATTGTTCGGCTTCATCTGCGTCATACAACTCAGATAACAACTCAAGGGCTTGCTTGACTTTCTGCTGAATGTTTTGAGGTTGTTGGCAAAATGCCAATACCTTTAACAATGCGCCGATAAACTGATAACACTTACCCAAAGCGACTGCTTGCTGGCCTTCAATATCGGCATAAGCCGAAATCAATTCTTGCTTACCTTGGTACAACTCGGTGCTTGCCATGGCATAACCGGCTAACAATCGCTGTAAACCAAACACCCAGGTATTTTGTTTTTCAGCGGGTAGATCCCAGCGCTGTTTGTCTTGTGCGTTCCAGCCCCAGCGCACACCAGCATCGGTTAACCAATGTTGTAATAATTCAAATTCCTGTGGGTCGATAGAAAATTTGCGCTGAACAGCAGGTACTTCGAGCAAAGATAACACCTCAGATAAGGTCAACCGGCTTTGATGCAATTTCATCAACTGTAAAAAGCTGCTTAACAACGGTGATACCTGACCCACATTGCGGTCTGATATGGCATAAGGAATAACCAGTTTGTGATCTACCGCACCAAACACCCCTTCGATAAAAGGTGCATAAGTGGCGACATCGGGCATCATCACAATCACATCACCGGGGTGCCAATCGGGGTTGTCGTTAAAACGTTTGAGTAATTGGTCATGCAGAATTTCTAGCTCACGTACTTTTGAATGGCACGCATGAACTTGCAAAGAGTTGTCTGATTGAGCAATTTCAACTTTTGGATAAACCTTGCCATTGGATAACAATTCACTGGCGTCTAGCTCATCTGCTGTGGCTCTAAACTGTAAGTTATTCACATCAGACTGAATATGCTGGAGCAGACATTCTGGCTGGATATCAATAAAGCAGTCTTGTTGCTGCAACTCAAGGCCCAGCAACATATCTTGATAGTCTCGGCCTAACTTGCCCCAAGAAGCCAGTAGCGGATTACCTATATCCAAAAATTCGACACCGGCTAATGCTGTGTTGTCTATTGCTTTGAGCTGCGCTTTGGCCTGCGTTTTTTTGTCAACAATATCGCCCCAATAATGCTGACTAGGATTAAACCAAAATATCAACACATCTCGTGTTTCAGCCAAGGCACTGAGTACTTCTAGCTGCTGCATTGGCATAGCTGAAATACCAAATACCATCAAGGGTTTTGTGGTTTTAGCCTCGTTGTCTTGATTTACCGAGCTATGTAATGCTTGCAGCAAAGTGTGATGTAAATTGGCTCGATGAAAAGGTGACTCACCTAAAGCCTGGCTATTGCTTACCAAAGCGCGCCATAAAATGGGCTGCCATGGGTGGGACTCACATATGCTTATGTCGTTAGTATCAGGCAGATCATTCTGGCCAGCTTCCCAGTGCAAGATCCAGTCTGGTCGATAGACCAAATATTGATCGTACACATCAGCAATTTTACCGGCTAATTGATACAACTTAAGGGGTTGTGGATCCGATAAATACTGTTCGATAACTGCAAATTCGGCTTGTTCGAGCATAGTGGGCAATATCGACATCAGTTTCCATGTCATATTGGCTTTGGTGAAGGCAGATTGATCAGGTAAGTTTTCAACATGTTGTTGATACAACTGCCAAATAAAACTTGATGGTAATGGGAAGTCAATATTCGCCGCAATACCCAGTTTTTCAGCAATTTGGATTTTAAGCCACTGCGACATGCCTGGGCTTTGCACCAATATTTGATCCGGTTCAAATACCGACACACCCTGCGCTCCTTGCCCTGAGGTTTCTTGCAAACAACTGATTAAACTCTCAGCTAAGCATTCCATTTTGTTTGACTGAACCAGATACAGCATAAATAGAGTATGTTTCTTGAAGCGAAGGATGTAGAGTTTTAGTCTATCAAAGTCTTTAATTTTAAAATTCTTTTTTAACAGATATTTATCGAGCATCCACAAATAACCTTACCCGAAATTGATAGAAAAAATTATCAACGGCCACCGCACAAACAACAAAGGCATATTCCGCAGAAATTCGATTAAATGCGGGTTTAGCTGGACAAGAGTTCTTGTTACCATAATGCTCAGTGGTAACAATAAATTGCCAACCTTTTCTATTATTTCCTTTGGATAACATCAATGAAAATCATTTCTTTTAATATCAATGGAATACGCGCTCGTCTTCATCAATTACAAGCGTTAATCGACAAACATCAACCCGATATCATTGGCCTTCAGGAAATAAAAGTACATAACGATCAATTCCCCGTAGCCGATGTTGAAGCTATGGGCTATCACGTCTATTTCCATGGGCAAAAAGGTCATTATGGTGTGGCGATGATGTGTAAAAAGCCCGCTTTAGAAGTGCAATACGGTTTTCCAAGTGATGATGAAGACGCACAGCGCCGTATGATTATGCTTAGTTATCCCATGGAAAATGGCGAAACAGTACGGGTGTTGAATGGTTATTTCCCCCAAGGTGAAAGCCAAACTCACGAAACTAAATATCCTGCTAAACGTAAATATTACAAAGATTTAATGGCTTACCTAAACGAATATCACACCCCTGAAGAAAATGTGATTGTGATGGGCGACGTTAATGTTTCTCATACCGATTTGGATATCGGCATTGGTGAGCCTAACCGCAAACGTTGGCTACAAACTAAAAAGTGCAGTTTTTTGCCCGAAGAGCGCAAATGGTTGAATACCTTAATAGACTGGGGGTTTACCGATGGCTTTCGCGATATGTATCCACAAGAGTCAGAAAAATACAGCTGGTTTGACTATCGTTCAAAAGGTTTTGACGACAACCGTGGCCTGCGCATAGATTTGATTTTAGCCACTGCAAAGTTACACTCCATGCTCAAAGAAGCCGATGTAGATTATGAACTTAGAGGTATTGAAAAACCTTCTGATCATGCGCCTATTTGGTCAGTCTTTAAATAGCAATTAAGTAAATAGCAGTTGAATAATTAACTATGGAACAGACTTCATACTTTACTGACTTACAAGCTTTGGCTGGGCTACTCAGCTTAGTCACATGTTATCTGGTCAGCAAAAAACTAATTTTTTCTAGATTAATATCAGACAAAAAATGCCAGCACCTCGTGTTTGGCAGTGCTGCTTGTGTGTTTATTTTGTGGATGTTTCGTACTGGCATATACGATGGGCTAACTGTACACTTTTTATGGCTATCCGCATTACCTTTATTACTAGGTTTTCGCTGGGCTATTTTTAGCGCCACGCTAGCGTTACTGGGCGTGACAGTATTCGGCAAAGAAAGTATCGACATGTTAGGGGTAAACTTTTTGTTGGGTGTACTTGCCCCCATCACGCTTACATACGGTCTTTATAGCCTGACATTTCACAAACTACCTAGACACATCTTTATCTATATTTTCCTCTGCGCCTTTATACCCGGTGCATTAACGATAGGGCTAAAGATACTGGCATTAAGTGGCTATTTTTATCTTGATGGCATGTATAGCTGGCAAGTTATTGAAGACAATTACTTAGTGCTCAGCACCTTAATATTATTCCCTGAAGCCATGTTTAATGGCATGACGATTACTTTACTGGTTATCTATAAACCAGAGTGGGTGTATACTTTTTACGATAAATTGTATTTGGATAAGCAATAATACCAACTTCTAGCTTCGAGTGATCATTTAGTGGAAATAGAATTCATTATTCAATTGAGTTTACTAGGGATAGTCGTAGGTTTTGCAGCTGGCCTGTTGGGTGTTGGCGGAGGCGGCATCTTGGTGCCTATGCTCACAACTATGTACTTATCCGCCGATATTGTGCTAAGCCATGCCGTCCATCTAGCTCTGGGCACCTCGATGGCTTCCATTATTACAACAACCTTTTCCAGCGCGTTTAGTCACTACAAGAATCACAATATTGACTGGTTCCATGTTAAAGCAATGGTGCCTTTGATTGTTGTAGGTGCAGTATCAATTTCGTTCTTGATCCCCATCATTAACACAACGTTTCTAGCCGTGTTTTTCTCGTTATTTATGTTGGGTATTTCCATAAAACTATTCATCAACAAACAACACACATTAACCCAAAAAACCAGCATACCGCCTAAATTGGCAGGTTTAGGCATAGGAAGTATTTCTACCTTGGTGGCGATTGGTGGTGCAGTATTGATAGTGCCTTACCTAATTAGCAGAGGATTAGGAATGAGGAAAGCCATTGGTAGCTCAGCCGCCATTGGTTTTCCTATCGCTATCTCTGGCACGATAGGTTACGCAATTAATGGCCATATCAGCGCCGAAGCATTGGCTAACAATCAGGCTATTGTCGGCTTTGTGCATATTCCCAGTGTGATTATTATTTCAATATGTGGTTTTATTATGGCGCCAGTTGGGGTGGCGTTGTCGACTAAATTACCTGCAAAAGTGCTGAAAAAAATATTTGCCGTATTGTTAGTTTGTTTAAGTATTAAGATGTTAATGAACGTCATGTTTTAGATATTGCAACTATCCACGAATTCAAAGAGGATATTAATGATATTAGAGTTGCACTTGAGAG
>QIJM01000099.1 GCA_003232445.1 Paraglaciecola arctica | reverse complement strand
ATTCTATCCACTGCCTTAGCAACAACAGGGCTGATTTTGTAGTCTTCGGCAGGTACAGAAAACATCATATTTAAGAAGTTTTCTGCATAACTTAATTCGTTTTTAGGATGAACAAATGGCTGGCCAATGTTGTACTTGTAACACATCGCTACCAAAGTGGGCATTTTAGCGACTAAACGATATGCGCTACGTAGTCTTTGCTTAGGATCATGAATATTCAAGTCATCGTGGTAAAAAGAAGCCATAGCACCAACTGTGCCACATAACATTGCCATAGGATGTGCGTCGCGTCTGAAACCTCGGAAAAAGTTGTTTAGTTGGTCATGAACTAAAGTATGGCGAGTAATCGTGTCTTTAAAGTCTCTGTATTCTTTGGTATTGGGGGTTTTGTTATGCAAAAGCATGTAGACCACTTCAATATAATCTGCATCTCGGGCTAATTCTTCGATGGAGTAACCTCTGTGCAACAGAATGCCTTTGGCGCCATCAATATAAGTGATCGATGATTCACATGAGCCAGTTGCCATAAACCCAGGGTCATAGGTAAAGTACCCAATAGAACCTAGAGACCTTATGTCTATTACATCGTGGCCTGCGGTGCCTGACAATATTGGTAGTTCTATTTCTTTGTCACCCGCTTTTAAAATGGCTTTATTGTCTGCCATATACTGTTCTCCTCAGAATCGTTTTGTGTTCGATAAACAGCATGGTTTGCTATTTACTGGGGGGGGAATTGCCGCTATTTGAACTTACAATGACTTATGATGTCAATTTTTATGCGCTCCCGCGTATTAAATATTCACTTCTTTAGCCCTCTGAAAGCAAATAAAATTTTGGCATACCTTGGTTAAGTTTCGTCTTAGGCCTACATCCTCCTCTGCAACAACCAATGTAATTTACTTCTTAGTACTTATAAACCTTTAATAAAGAACAATAATTGTATTTGTTTGAATCGCTGGATATACTTCTTGAGCCCAAAGCCCTTCATATTGAAATAATTATATTCATTTAATTTTTTTCAATAAAGTGGCGACGATCTTAGGGAATAGAAATTGAATTTTAGCAAAAATTAACATGCAAGATGTTATAAGCCGAAATGTTTAACCACCTACGGGTATAAAGAGCGATAAACGTGAAAAAACAAAGACCAGTTAATTTACAACTCAATACTATTAGTTTTCCTCCTGCAGCTATTACCTCAATTCTCCACCGTATTACAGGCGTCGCAATGTTTTTTGCATTGATGTTTGTGATCTGGGCTTGGGCTACGTCTGTATCATCTGCAGAAGGTTTTACCCTTGTTCAAGAACAAATGGCAGGCCCTTTGGGTAAGTTTGTGGCCATAGGCACCATTTCTGCCTTGATCTATCACGTCTTAGGCGGTGTTAGACACATGATCATGGATATGGGTTACTGGGAAGAACTTCAGTCAGGTGATATGAGTGCAAAAGCCATTATTGCCGCATGGATCATCTTAACTATTTTAGTAGGAGTTGTATTATGCTAACGGGTCAAGCAAGTTTAAAACGAAATGGCGTACAAGATTTTGTGACCATTCGCGCCACTGCCCACTGCAATCATTATGACCGCGTTTTCTTTGTTCATGGGATGGTTTTTTATCTCTACTCCAGAAGTGACTTATGCTGTTTGGAATGATTTGTTCTCTGGTCTGGCGATGAAGGTATTCACTTTTGTGACTTTGGTCTCAATTATGTTTCATGTGCGCATTGGCATGTGGCAAGTCTTAACTGACTATGTAAAAGCACCTGGTTTACGTGCGTCTATTCAATTTATTCTCAACCTAATTGCATTTGTTTATGCAGTTGTTGGTTTATTTGTTTTGTGGGGTGTGTAAATGAGTATTCTTGTTCATGAGTATGATGCCGTGGTAATGCGCGCAGCATTACAGATTTCAGAGTCGGGTAAATCATGTGCTCTTTTATCTAAAGTATTTCCTACACGTTCACACACAGTATCAGCTCAAGGTGGTATTACAGTTGCTCTGGGTAATGCCCATGAAGATAACTGGGAATGGCACATGTACGATACGGTTAAAGGCTCTGATTATATCGGTGACCAAGACGCCATCGAATATATGTGTAAAACAGGCCCAGAAGCCATTATCGAAATGGAAAATATGGGATTGCCTTTTTCTCGTTTCGAAAACGGAAAAATTTATCAGCGTCCTTTCGGTGGCCAATCGCAAAACTTCGGTGGCGAACAAGGTGCTCGTACTGCCGCCGCTGCAGATAGAACAGGTCACGCATTATTACATTTGCTTTATCAGCAAAATGTTAAAAACAAAACAAAAGTATTCAGCGAGTGGTATGCGCTCGACTTAGTGAAAAACCAAGATGGTGATGTTGTTGGTTGTACTGCTATTGATATCGAGTCTGGTGAAGTTGTTTATTTCAAATCCAAAGCAGTTGTGTTGGCAACAGGTGGTGCAGGGCGCATATATGCGTCTACTACCAACGCACACATTAACACCGGCGACGGTTTAGGTATGGCACTACGTGCTGGTGTACCTATGCAAGATATGGAGATGTGGCAATTTCACCCAACGGGTATTGCAGGTGCCGGTACGCTGGTAACGGAAGGCTGTCGTGGTGAAGGTGGTTATCTTCTGAATAAAGACGGTGAGCGTTTTATGGAACGTTATGCGCCAAATGCTAAAGATTTGGCTGGTCGTGACGTAGTGGCCCGCTCAATGATGACAGAAATTCGTGAAGGTCGCGGCTTTGATGGCCCTCTAGGACCACATTGTAAATTGAAACTTGATCATTTAGGTAAAGACGTACTTGAGTCCCGCTTGCCGGGTATCTTGGAATTATCTCGTACCTTCGCCCATGTCGATCCAGTAAAAGAGCCAATCCCAGTTATTCCTACTTGTCACTATATGATGGGCGGTGTGCCGACCAATGTAGACGGACAAGCGCTTAATATTGACGCAAACGGTAATGTTTCACCTATTAAAGGATTATTCGCTTGCGGTGAAATTGCTTGTGTATCTGTGCATGGTGCCAACCGATTGGGTGGTAACTCATTATTAGATTTAGTGGTATTTGGTCGTGCAACAGGATTACACCTTGGTAAAACGATTGATGGTATTGATGCACGTGACGCTTCAAACGATGATGTTGATGCCGCTATGGTGCGCTTTAATCGCTGGGAAAATTCAGCGGTAGGTAAAGGCGAAGATCCTGTGCAAATTAAGAAGGACTTGCAGCAGTGTATGCAATTAAACTTCTCGGTATTCCGTGAAGGAGACTCAATGGCAACCGGTTTGAAAGAACTGTGCGATATCCGCGAAAGATTAGAAAATGCTCGTTTAGATGATAAGAGCAACGACTTCAATACCATGCGTATTGAGTGTCTTGAATTAGATAATTTGATGGAAACGGCTTACACCACTGCTGTAGCCGCTAATTTCAGAACTGAGAGTCGTGGTGCACATAGTCGTTTTGATTTCCCTGATAGAGATGATGACAATTGGTTGTGCCATTCTGTTTACTTACCTGAAACAAAATCAATGATAAAACGTGAGGTGAATATGTCACCTAAATTACGTGAAGCCTTCCCACCTAAAGCAAGAACGTACTAGGAGTAACGACAATGCAGTTGAACTTTTCTATTTACCGTTACAACCCTGATGTTGATAATGCTCCTCGTATGCAAGACTATCAATTAGAGGTCGAAGAAGGCCAAGACATGATGGTGCTTGACGCTCTGATAGCATTAAAAGAAAAAGATCCTACTTTGTCATTTCGTCGTTCATGCCGAGAGGGTGTATGTGGCTCTGATGGCGTGAACATGAATGGTAAAAATGGCTTAGCCTGCATCATGCCGCTATCCGCACTTAAAGGCTCTAAGATAGTGGTTCGTCCATTACCTGGAATGCCAGTAGTGCGTGATTTAGTGACTGATATGACCCAATTTTATACTCAGTATGAAAAAATCAAGCCGTTTCTTATCAATGATGATAACCAGCCGCCAGCGCGTGAATTTTTGCAGGCACCTGAAGAAAGAGAAAAACTAGACGGTTTGTATGAGTGTATTTTATGCGCTTGTTGTTCAAGCTCTTGTCCGTCTTTCTGGTGGAATCCTGACAAGTTTATTGGCCCTGCTGGTTTATTGCATGCTTACCGTTTTTTAGCCGATAGCCGAGATACAGCAACAGATGAGCGTTTAAGTGATTTAGACGATGCATTTAGTGTGTTTAGATGTCATGGCATCATGAATTGCGTCAGTGTTTGTCCTAAAGGATTAAACCCAACTAAAGCGATTGGACATATTAAATCAATGCTGTTGAAACGAGCAGTATAGATTTTACCAAAAATAAAAATACCGTGTGCGCAAGCACACATAATTGCAAGTCTGATTAAAATCAAGGGACAACAATGCAACAAAGCGTGATGAAAGCATGGTGGGACTCCTCTCACATGGCTGGTGGCAACGCTACTTATATTGAAGAAATGTATGAAGTGTATTTAGACGATGCGCAAAGCGTATCTGAAGAATGGCGTGGCATTTTTGAAAAGCTACCTAAACTTGATGGGGTAGGCGTTGAAACCAAACATAGCCTTGTTCGTGATCAATTCCGTGCCTTAGCTGCGCTTGGCCCTGCTGTTAGAACAGGTGCTGGGGCCACGCAATCAAGTACAGGTGGCGGTGACGAAAAACAAGTTAAAGTATTGCAGTTGATCAATGCCTTTCGATTTAGAGGCCATCAACATGCCAATCTTGACCCCCTTGAATTGTGGAAACAACCAAGGGTCAGAGACTTAGAACTGTCCCATCATAACCTTTCTGAGAAAGATTTTGATATCACCTATAACGTGGGCTCTTATGCTTTTGGCAAAGAATCCATGCCTTTAGGTGAGTTATTCAAGTCTCTTAATCGCACCTATTGTGGCTCTATCGGTACTGAGTATATGCATATTACCGATACTGAGCAAAAGCGTTGGGTGCAGCAGCATATCGAATCAGTGCAAGCCAAGCCTGAAATCTCTCGAGAAGAAAAAATCAGCATTCTCAAAGGCTTAGTGGCTGCAGATGGTATGGAAAAATACATCGGCGCTAAATTCCCTGGTGCGAAGCGTTTTTCTCTTGAAGGCGGTGATGCATTAGTGCCTATGCTGAAGGGTTTTATCCGTCATGCCGGCAGTAATGGTACTAAAGAAGTGGTTATTGGTATGGCTCACAGAGGTAGAATTAATACCTTAGTGAATGTGCTGGGTAAAAATCCATCAATTCTTTTTGATGAGTTTTCTGGTAAACATGACGATTCACTGGGTGCCGGTGATGTGAAATATCACGCTGGTTACTCTTCTGATTTCGCCACACCCGGCGGTAATTTGCATTTAGCTTTAGCCTTTAACCCATCGCATCTTGAAATCGTTAACCCAGTGGTTATTGGTTCTGTGCGAGCTCGATTAGACAGGCGTGGTTGTACCGATGGTTCATTAGTCTTGCCGATTACCATTCATGGTGATTCAGCCATCGCGGGTCAAGGTGTAGTGCAAGAAACCTTTAATATGTCGCAAACCCGTGGTTTCCAAGTGGGCGGCACAGTGCGTATTGTTATTAATAATCAGGTGGGTTTTACCACCTCTAAAATAGAAGATACCCGTTCAACTCAATACTGTACTGACATTGCTAAGATGGTTCAGGCTCCGATATTTCACGTTAACGCTGATGATCCTGAAGCGGTATTATTTGTCACTAAACTGGCGCTAGATTATCGCAATCAATTTAAACGTGACGTGGTGATTGATTTAGTTTGTTATCGTCGTCATGGACACAACGAAGCTGATGAACCGAATGCAACTCAGCCTTTGATGTATCAAAAAATCAAAATACACCCTGTGCCGCGTAAAATTTATGCAGATCAACTTATCGCTGAAGGCATTATAGAAGCTCACGAAGTGGAAAGACTGGTCAGTGACTATCGTGCCGCTTTAGATCACGGTGCTTGTGTGGTCGAAGAGTGGCGTCCGATGACTGAACATTCAGTGGATTGGTCTCCGTATCTTGGACATGATTGGGACGTGGAATACGACAGTGCAATCAGTGTCGAAAAAATAAAAGAATTAGGTAAAAAACTCTGTACTTTTCCCGCTGAACATAAGTTGCAATCACGTGTTGCTAAGCTATATAAAGATCGTGTATCTATGGTTAATGGCGAAAAAGCACTAGATTGGGGCATGGCAGAAAACTTAGGTTACGCTGCGATTGTTGACGGTGGTAGTCATATCCGTATGACGGGGCAAGATTCTGGTCGTGGTACTTTCTTCCATCGCCATGCAGTGTTGCATAATCAAACCGATGGTTCTGCTTATATGCCTTTAGCTCATTTGCATGCCGAGCAAGGCAAAATGGAAATATATGATTCTGTTTTGTCCGAAGCTGCGGTACTGGCGTTTGAGTTTGGCTACGCGACAGCAGAACCTGGTACGTTGACTATTTGGGAAGCCCAATTTGGTGATTTTGCCAACGGTGCACAAGTAGTGATTGATCAGTTCTTAAGCTCTGGTGAAGCCAAGTGGGGACGTTTATGCGGATTAACCATGTTATTACCTCATGGTTATGAAGGACAAGGACCCGAACATAGTTCTGCTAGGTTAGAACGTTTCTTACAGATGTGCGCTGATCACAACTGGCAAGTCTGTGTACCTTCAACACCTGCTCAAGTATTCAATATGTTACGTCGTCAGGCGTTACGTCCGATGCGTAGACCACTCATTGTTATGTCACCTAAGTCTTTGTTACGTCATCCCTTGGCTGTATCTAGCATCGAAGACTTGGCTGAGGGTGTGTTCCACAATGTTATCGATGAAATTGATAAGCTTAGCCCAAGTAAAGTTAAGCGTGTGGTGATGTGTTCGGGCAAAGTCTATTACGACTTGTTAGAGCAGCGTCGTAAGGATAAGCAAACCGATGTGGCTATTATCCGTATCGAACAACTTTACCCTTTTCCGCATGTGGAAATTTCTCAAGTAGTCAGTAAATTTAAACACGTTAAAGATTGGGTATGGTGTCAAGAAGAACCGCAAAATCAAGGTGCTTGGTATTGTAGCCAACATCATTTTTGGTCTTCGTTGCCAAAAGCTGCCAGATTAACTTATGCCGGTCGAAAAGCCTCTGCTTCTCCTGCGGTAGGCTATATTTCAGTTCACAACCAACAGCAAAAAGAATTGGTTGATGATGCATTAACAATTAAATAAGGAACCAGTATGACAATAGAAATAAAAGTACCGGTATTGCCTGAATCAGTGGCAGATGCATCAATCGCTACCTGGCACGTAAAGGTAGGCGACAAAGTCAGTCGCGATCAAAGTCTTGTAGATATTGAAACAGATAAAGTAGTGTTAGAAGTGGTAGCACCTGTAGATGGCGTTGTCAGTGAGATTTTTCAAGCTGAAGGCGAAACAGTGTTAGGTGAACAAACTATTGCTAATTTCGAGGAAGGTGCGAGCGCAGGGGCTGATGCTCCTGCTCAAGCCAGTAAAAAAACAAGTCAACCATCCGATAATAAAGGTGAATCAGTGGAAATCAAGGTACCTGTTCTGCCAGAATCAGTGGCAGATGCAACAATTGCAACTTGGCATGTAAAGCCAGGTGAAGCCATTTCTCGTGATCAGAACTTAGTTGATATCGAGACCGATAAAGTCGTGTTAGAAGTGGTTGCACCTACCGATGGTTCGCTAAGTGATATTTTAGCGCTCGAAGGAGAAACCGTCACGGGTGAGCAAGTTATTGCGAATTTTGTCGCTGGAGCCGTTGCAGCTGCGCCAGCAGGCGAAGCTGCAACGGAAGAAAACGATGCACTTAGCCCGTCAGTTCGCAGATTGCTAGCTGAAAAAGGCTTAGATGCGGCTAAAATTAAAGGCACAGGCAAAGGTGGTCGCGTGACTAAAGAAGACGTTGAAAAGTCTTTGCAAGCGCCAGCAGCAAAACCTGCAGCATCGTCAGAAGCAGCACCAGCTGGTGCCTTAGGTCATCGCACGGAAAAACGTGTGCCTATGACACGTTTGCGTAAAACCATCGCCACTCGTTTATTAGAAGCGAAAAATAGTACGGCTATGTTGACTACCTTTAACGAAGTGAACATGAAGCCAATCATGGACTTGCGTAAGCAATACCAAGAAAGCTTTGAAAAACGTCACGGTATTCGTCTTGGTTTTATGTCTTTCTATGTGAAAGCGGTGACTGAAGCACTTAAACGTTTCCCAGAAGTAAATGCTTCTATCGATGGTGATGATATTTGTTATCACAACTATTTCGATATCTCTATTGCTGTATCGACTCCTCGTGGATTGGTGACACCCGTACTTAAGGACACTGATACATTAAGTATGGCAGGAGTTGAAGGTGGTATCAGAGCACTAGCGCTTAAAGGTCGTGATGGTAAATTGAGTTTGGCTGAAATGCAGGGCGGAAATTTTACTATTACTAACGGTGGAGTGTTTGGTTCGTTGATGTCGACACCTATTCTAAACCTTCCACAAAGCGCTATTTTGGGTATGCATAAAATCCAAGATAGACCTATGGCAGTGAACGGAAAAGTAGAAATTTTGCCAATGATGTATTTAGCATTGTCTTACGATCACCGCATTATTGATGGTAAAGAGTCTGTTGGCTTTTTGGTGACCATCAAGGAAATGTTAGAAGATCCTACACGCCTATTATTAGATGTGTAATTAATCGAGGCAGGTGAGGCGTTTCCTCACCTGCGTCTTCGCCGTTACTTTTTAGTTGACGGTTTACAAAATAAAGCGGCTTATTGGCGGCTTTTTTCTTAAATTAAACGGGTAAAAAAACCATGAATTTGCATGAATATCAAGGCAAGCAGTTATTCAAAGAGTACGGCTTGCCAGTCTCTGACGGGATCGCCGCTTCTTCTCCAGAAGAAGCAGTAGCGGCAGCTGATAAAATTGGCGGCAGTGAGTGGGTAGTCAAATGCCAAGTTCACGCAGGGGGTCGTGGTAAGGCTGGTGGCGTAAAACTGGTTAAAACTAAAGAAGAAATAAAAGCCTTCGCTGAAAAGTGGTTAGGCAAAAATTTAGTGACTTTCCAGACCGACGAACATGGCCAGCCAGTAACTAAAATTTTGGTTGAAACATGTACTGACATCGCCGATGAGTTATATTTAGGTGCAGTAGTTGACCGTACTTCTCGTCGTATCGTTTTCATGGCGTCTACTGAAGGCGGTGTTGAAATTGAAACTGTTGCTGAAGAAACGCCTGAAAAGATTTTAAAAGCTGAAATCGATCCTATCGTTGGTGCACAACCTTACCAAGCCCGTGAAATGGCGTTTAAATTGGGCCTTAAAGGCGTGCAAATTAAACAGTTCACTAAGATATTCCTTGGTCTTGCAAAAATGTTTGTTGACCTAGATATCGCACTTATCGAAATCAACCCACTAGTGATCAAAGCTGATGGCGATATTCATTGCCTAGACGCTAAATTGGCTATCGATGGCAACGCAGCATATCGTCAACCTAAAGTTGCTGCTATGCACGATCCATCACAAGATGATGCGCGTGAAGCAGAAGCGGCTAAATGGGAGCTTAACTACGTAGCACTAGACGGAAACGTTGGCTGCATGGTTAACGGTGCCGGTCTTGCTATGGGGACTATGGATATTGTTAACCTACACGGTGGCAAACCAGCTAACTTTCTCGATGTAGGCGGCGGTGCAACCAAAGAACGTGTTGCTGAAGCATTCAAAATTATTCTTTCTGACAGCAATGTTAGTGCCGTATTAGTTAATATTTTTGGTGGCATTGTACGTTGTGACATGATTGCTGAAGGTATCATCGGTGCAGTGAAAGAGGTAGGTGTAAACGTACCTGTTGTTGTACGTCTTGAAGGGACTAACGCTGAACTAGGCCGTAAAGTATTAGCCGGTTCAGATCTTGATATCATTGCTGCAAGCAGTTTAACTGATGCTGCTAAGTTAGTTGTTAAAGCCGCGGAGGGCAAATAATGTCTATATTAATAAATAAAGGCACCAAAGTTATCTGTCAGGGTTTTACTGGTGGTCAAGGTACTTTCCACTCAGAACAAGCTATTGCTTACGGTACAAAAATGGTTGGCGGGGTAACGCCAGGCAAAGGCGGCACTACGCATCTTGATTTACCTGTATTCAACACAGTTCGCGAAGCGGTAGAAAAAACAGGCGCAACGGCATCTGTTATCTACGTACCTGCTGCATTTTGTAAAGATTCAATTGTTGAAGCTTGTTGAAGCGGCTGATGCTGGTATCGAACTAATCGTTTGTATCACTGAAGGTATCCCCACTATTGATATGTTGTTTGTGAAAGCATATGTGGACGCTAAAGGCGTGCGTATGATCGGTCCAAACTGCCCAGGCGTTATTACTCCTGATGAATGTAAAATTGGGATCATGCCTGGTCATATCCACAAGCCTGGTAAGGTCGGTATTGTTTCTCGCTCTGGTACTCTAACCTACGAAGCCGTTAAACAAACTACCGACGAAGGTTTCGGTCAATCTACTTGTATAGGTATTGGTGGCGACCCTATCCCTGGTTCAAACTTCATCGACATTTTGAAAATGTTCCAAGAAGATCCTAAGACAGAAGCAATCGTTATGATTGGTGAAATCGGTGGCTCTGCTGAAGAAGAAGCCGCTGAATTTATCAAAGATAATGTGACTAAACCTGTTGTTTCATACATTGCTGGTGTCACTGCACCTGAAGGCAAACGTATGGGCCATGCCGGAGCGATTATCGCAGGCGGTAAAGGTACAGCTGAAGAAAAATTTAAAGCGCTAGAAGCGGCAGGTGTTAAAACTGTGCGTTCTT
>QIJM01000072.1 GCA_003232445.1 Paraglaciecola arctica | reverse complement strand
TAATCCCGTTTATTTCTAAATGCAAAAAACCAGCAGATTATACCGACTAAATTAAAGCAACCACTGGGCCACCAACTATCTTGATACATAGCCAATATTGTGCCAATGATAATAAAGGTTGTGCCCATTATCATCAGTAGGGTGCTTGTATGTTGTTGCCTAAGTTGTTTTTGCTGTGCTTCGAACTGAATCTTTTGCTGCTCAGGCAACTTTTTAATTTGTTTTAAAGTGTCATACACCAAGTCAGGTATTTCAGGTAACTTCTCTGACCAATAAGGTAAGTTGGTTGAAACCTTTTGGTACATGGCTTTCAGGCCAATTTGTTCTTTCATCCAATTCTCTAAAAATGGTTTAGCCGTTTCCCATAAATCAAGTTGTGGGTATAACTGACGGCCTAAACCTTCAACGTAAAGTAAGGTTTTTTGCAGTAGTACCAGTTGTGGCTGTATCACCATATTAAAACGTCTGGCGGTATTAAACAGTTGCAGCAACACGTTACTAAATTCAATCTCGGCTAAGGGTTTTTGAAATATTGGTTCGCAAACTTTGCGAATTGATGCCTCGAAATCGTCGATATCGGTATCCGATGGTACCCATCCTGAGTCCACATGTAATTCAGCCACTTTACGATAATTACGATTAAAAAAGGCGATAAAATTTTCAGCCAAATAACGTTTATCTTCGCTATTTAGTGTGCCGACTATACCAAAATCTATGGTGATATATTGGGGATCATTAGGGTTAGCAGTAGACACAAATATATTGCCGGGATGCATATCTGCATGGAAAAAACTATCACGAAAAACCTGAGTGAAGAATACTTCTACTCCGCGCTCTGCCAATTTTTTCATATTGGTATTGCGGGCAACCAGTTGCTCTATATCAGCTATAGGTGTGCCGTATATCCGTTCCATTACCATCACATTTTTATGGCTATAGTCGTTATAAATGGTTGGCACATACAGAGCCGTTGAGTTTTCAAAATTACGCTTAAACTGAATGCCATTAGCGGCTTCGTGGGTTAAGTCTAATTCATCAATAATGGTGCGTTCGTATTCTTCGACCACCTCAACTGGGCGTAAACGTTTGCCATCGGGTAACAACTTTTGCAAGGCGCCAGCTGCTGTGCGCATAAGCTCAATATCAGATTGAATGGTATGTAGAATATTGGGGCGAATGACTTTAACAATCACATCATGACTGCCGTCTTTTAACTTTGCTGCATGCACTTGAGCAATGGATGCAGAGGCCAATGGTTTAGTTTCAAATTCACTAAACACGTCACTGAGCTCTGTTAAGCCAAAAGCGTCGCGAACAATTTGTTTGGCTAACTCAGGGTCAAATGGTTCGACTTGGTCTTGTAAAATAGACAGCTCGGTTGCCACATCTGGCGGCAGCAAATCTTTGCGGGTGGACAACATCTGGCCAAATTTAATAAACACAGGGCCTAAGGTTTGTAGGGCTAACCTAACGCGTGTTCCTTGTGATTTATCAGGGTGTTTGTTGCGCAGCCAGAAAAAGCCAAATCGGGCTAATTTTGCATACCATGGTATCCACTTACTGGGAATAAGCTCATCTAGCCCGTGTTGCAACATCACCTTGTTAATTTGGTAAAAGCGTAGAATTCTCACGTTAGCTATTTGCTCCTGTATCGGTTTTCTTCGCTTGCTCCAATAAAGCGACTCTGGCAAATAAACGTTCTGTGGCACTACGCAGATCACTCACGCCTTGGCTAAATTCCATCATTTCGCTAGGTTTGACTGCAATTGAATCACTTTGGGTTAAACGTTCCCCAAGCTCAATCGCACCTTGTTCTATTTGTGTTTTAGCCACATCAAACAATGCTCTCATATTGGTAAACGTTTGGTGAGCCACTACATCACCTGTGTATCCTGAGAATTGTTCTTCCCAGTCAATATCCAAATCTTTGAACAATGCACTAAACGTTTGTGCCACATAAATATCGCCAATCAGATTGAGCTGCTTTTGTTGAATAAGTTGGGTAAGTTGGCTGCTATCTCTGAGCTTAGGTAACGTCTCTAAATTTAACTCAATCAAACAATCTACTGGTTCAGTGGTGGGTTCCAAATTTGTGTCTGATGCAACAACAGTGCGCACATCAATTTGCTCTGAAAAAGTCAATAATAAAGGCCAAGGTAGTTCCTTAATAACAACCTGTAACGATTTTCCTGATAATTTTTTCAAGCGGAGTTGGCTATCATCATCAAGCTTAAGCAATTGGTTCATCGCCAACTCGACTCCTGAGGTCACTAATTGGGCAAAAGGCATATTAAAATTTAAAACCTCTATGCAGCGCGACTATACCGCCGGTTAAATTTTGATACGTCGTTTGCTCAAACCCAGCAGTATCCATCATAGCTTTAAGTACTTCTTGCTCTGGGTGCATACGAATAGACTCGGCCAAATACTGGTAGCTGTCTGCGTCATTAGCCACAAGTTGGCCAATTTTGGGCAACAAATGGAATGAATACATATCGTAAGCTTTGCTCAACATCTCGTTTGTGGGTTTAGAAAACTCCAAAACCAACAACCGGCCGCCAGGTTTTAACACGCGGTACATTGAAGCCAAGGCTTTGTCTTTATCGGTGACGTTACGAAGTCCAAAAGCAATGCTAATAATATCAAAGCTGTTATCAGGAAAGGGCAATGCTTCGGCATTAGCTTGTACATATTCCACATTGCCGACTATGCCTTTATCACGCAATTTATCGCGGCCTACTTTAAGCATGGCATCATTGATATCGGCCAACACCACCTGACCCGACTCGCCCACAATACGCGAGAACTTAGCCGTTAAATCACCCGTTCCACCGGCTAAATCCAATACCTTGTGCCCAGCACGCACACCGCTGCAATCTATGGTGTAACGTTTCCATAAACGATGCACACCCAAGGACATTAAGTCATTCATAATATCGTATTTAGCGGCGACTGACTGAAACACCTCTTTAACCATATTCACTTTCTGGCTGGTATCTACCTGCTTAAAGCCAAAGTGTGTAGTTTGTTCTGATGTTTGAGTAGATGCCGGGGTATCAGTTGTGTCAGTGGCGCTCATGAAAAATCCTTGATAGTCATATGCGGTTAGTTTACCGAATAAAAGCGCGCGTCAACAGATAAGAATGATGGAATATCGTTTACTTCATGATGGATTGGTATAAGACCCATTAGCGGGTATGATTTGTTCAACTGTTTGAGGTGGCGTTTTAATAGTTGAACCCGAAGAGATTAAAAGGCAGACCTTCAAATGCTTTAAAAAAACAGTATAATTTAAAAATGTTTACTCTGACCCCAGACAATCATATGCTCAATAAAAAAATTGAAAGTGAATATGAAAAATTACTTTTTTGCGATTAGCTTATCACTGCTTTTAATAATCCAGTTAAAATACGCTGAAGCAGGTAATACGTCAGGGTTAAATGGATATATACTGATTATTGACTGGCAATCATCAAACAGCTTAAAATATGCGATAGCTTTTGCCATCATTCATACAATTCGTTGAATGTCCGATAACAAGAAGTAACTAAACTTTCAGCTGTACAGATCTTTTTTTTAATGTATTTTGTACAGAGATGCTAGGTCAAAACAATTAGCTGAACTCCCTAGGAAAAAAAATGTTTAAAAAATTAAAGTTAAGTACCCAATTAAGAGTTGCTTTTGCCGCACTTTTAGCGCTTTTGGTGATTGTTGTAATCATTGCTTACCTCGGCTTGCAACAAGGACAAAGCAACTTTGTCGATTATCGCGGACTTGCCCGAGATACCAACTTAGGCGGGCGCTTACAAGCTAACATGTTGATGACTCGGCTTGATGTACTCAAATATCTAGACGAAGATAGCCCAGAAAGACTTGAAAGTTATAATGAGCGTGTTGAAGAATTACACAATTATTTAGCAGAAGCGAAAAAAGAAATTCAATCACCTAAACGTGCGCCTGACGTGAAAGAATCAGATGTATTGATTGAACAATACATCGCGGGATTTGCTGAGGTGGTTAAATTAATTGCACAACGTCATCGGGTAGTCAGCCAACAGCTTGATCCATCAGGCTTAAATATGCGCAAAAAAATGACAGAAATCATTGAATATACAAATGGCATAAACAACAACCAAGCCGTATATCAAGCTGCCAAAGCACAAGAAGCATTATTATTAGGCCGCCTTTATGTTGTGAGGTTTTTGGCAAGCAACACCGATGCTGACTATCAGCGCGCTACAGAAGAGTTGGTGGTCAATATACAAGATGATTTTACGGCACTGCAAAGCAGTTTGAACAGCGATGTCAGTCGTAAGTTAATGCAAGACTTTACCGAACATTACAACAATTACCTGCAAGCCCTAAAGCAGGTGTATTCCATTATTACTGAGCGCAACAATATCATTGAAAATACATTGGATAGGATTGGACCTATCGTTGCAGACAAAATAGAGCAGGTTAAGTTATCGGTTAAAGCCGAACAGGATGAACTTGGACCCAAAGCACAAAGTGGTGCAGAAACAGCGGTACTGATAATCGAATTTGTAGCCTTGATCAGTATTGGACTTGGCTTTATTGTGGCTTATTTTTTACCCAAAATCATTCGTGAACCCATTGGCGGTGAGCCACTTGAAATCGCCGCTATTACCGAGACCATTGCCAATGGAGACTTAACTCAGTCGTTTAGTACTCAAAGCTCTGCTACTGGCATATATCGTTCGATTATCAACATGAGTACCAATCTTAAGGCATTGATTACTGGCATTGCCACAACCGGTAACAGTATTGCCGAATCGGCGAACGACTCCGCAGAAGTCGCTAAACAAACTAGTCAAGCCGTGCTTGAACAAAAAGAACGCACGGCACAAGTAGCGACTGCGATAAACGAAATGTCCTATAGCATTCAGGAAGTGGTTAACCTGTCTACTGAATCGTCGAAAAACGCACAAGAAGCTCAGACTCAGGCAGAGCAGGGTAAACTCACGGTGGATGCAACCGTTGCTTCAATTGGCTCGCTTGCTACTCAGGTTGAAAAATCTGTCGATATGATTAAATCCCTCGAACAGAACAGTCAAGATATTGGTTCTGTGATTGAGGTCATTCGAAACATTTCGGAACAAACGAACTTATTGGCACTGAATGCTGCGATTGAAGCAGCCAGGGCGGGTGAGCAAGGGCGAGGTTTTGCCGTGGTAGCAGACGAGGTTCGAACGCTTGCGCAAAGAACACAGGAGTCCACACAAGAAATTCAAGATACCGTTAACGCACTGCAGCAAGGTACTCAAAATGCAGTTAAGAGCATGGAAGAAAGTGGCAAGGAAGCGGTGCATACCGTTGAGCAATCATCGGCAACGGGTGAGGCATTAGATAGCGTGCTTAGTACCATCAATAAGATAACAGCAATGAATAGTCAGGTGGCGGTAGCCATCGAACAACAATCTACAGTTACAGCTGATATTAGTGCTAACGTCACAGCAATATCTGACTCTTCCGAAATTACTTATGAAGCCGCAAAAAATGCAGCTCATTCTGCTGAAGTCATGGCAGAATTGGCAGGAGAACTGCAAAAATCTGTGCGTGGTTTCAAAGTCGACTAGTGACTTTTATCGAGTGACGAGTAAACTAGGCTGCAATGCCCGAATGGCGCAATAAGGCGTCCACTTCTGGCTCGCGGCCTCTGAAGGCGACAAACAATTCCATGGGTTCTTTGCTGCCACCCATTTCCAAGATGTTAGTCAAAAAGTCATGACCCGTTTGCTGGTTAAAAATCCCTTCTTCTTCAAAGCGACTAAATGCATCAGAAGACAGTACTTCTGCCCATTTGTAGCTGTAATAACCCGCTGCGTAACCACCCGCAAAAATATGCCCAAAGCTATTTTGGAAACGATTAAAGCTAGGTGGAATAAGCACTGATACTTGTTCGCGCACTTTGTCTAACCACTGTTGCACGTTGGTTTGTCCAGCAACAAAGTTTTCGTGCAGGCTAAAATCAAACAGACTGAATTCTAACTGCCTAAGCATTTGCATAGCTGATTGGAAGTTACGTGCAGCCAACATGTTGTCTAACAAGGTTTGAGGTAGTGGTTCGCCTGTTTCAAAGTGCCCAGAAATGAAGTTTAATGCTTCAGGTTGCCAGCACCAATTTTCTAAAAATTGACTCGGTAATTCCACCGCATCCCACGGCACGCCGTTGATACCTGATACACCGCCTACGTTTATTTTGGTTAACATATGATGTATGCCATGACCAAACTCATGGAACAAAGTAACCACTTCATCGTGGGTAAATAGTGCAGGCTTGTCGCCCACTGGGCCATTAAAGTTGCAGGTCAAATAAGCCACAGGATATTGCTGGCTGCTATCTGCTTTTTGTCTGCGTACCTGGCATTCGTCCATCCAGGCACCGCCGCGTTTTTTCTCACGGGCATATAAATCTAAATAGAAACTACCGCGAAGTTCGCCTGATTGGTCATGAATATCATAAAAATGCACATCTTCATGCCAAGTATCGATATCGTCACGCGCGCTGATAGTTAAGTTGTATAAACGTGACAGCACTTCAAACAAACCTTTTACCACTTTGTTTTCAGGGAAATAAGGGCGCAATTGTTCATCAGAAATTTTGTAGGTTTTTTCCTTCAGTTTTTCACTGTAATAAGCAAAATCCCACGCTTGTAATTTATCCGTTTGATAGTGCTCTTTGGCAAAGGCGGTCAGTGTATCAATATCCTGTTGTGCTTGAGGTTTAGAGCGTTTGGCTAAATCTTGTAAAAAACCGTTAACCTGTTCTCCAGAATTAGCCATTTTGCTGGCGAGGGAATAGTCTGCAAAATGTTTAAAGCCTAATAGCTGGGCTAATTCTTGGCGCAAGCCTAAGGTTTCATTGATAATTTCTGTGTTATCCCATTTACCGGCATTGGGACCTTGGTCAGACGCCCTTGACGTATAAGCACGATACATTTCTTCACGTAATTTATTATTATCGGCGTGGGTCATAATGGGCAAATAGCTTGGGATGTCCAAGGTAAACAACCAGCCTTCTAGCTCCTTACCTTCAGCGAGTTGTTTGGCGGCACCCAAGGCAGATTCTGGTAAACCAGCTAATTCAGCTTGGTCAAGAATATGTTTTTGCCAACCTAAAGTGGCGTCCATCACATTATTACTAAAGGTTGAACCTAAGTCAGATAAGCGGCTTTGTACCTCGGCATAACGAGTTTTTTTCTCGTCATTTAAAGCAACACCTGACAATTTGAAGTCGCGGATAGCTTGGGTAATCACTTTTTGTTGCGCTTCTGACAAGTCTGCAAATTCATTACTCGCTTCAAGTTGGCAATAAGCGTTATACAAGTCAGCATTTTGACCCACCCACGTGCCATATTCTGACAAGGCAGGCAAACAAGCATCATGTGCTGCGCGTAATTCATCATTGCTGACCACAGAGTTCATGTGGGAAATCGGCGACCATTGACGGCTTAGCTCATCGTCTATTTCTTCAATAGGTGCCACTAGACCATCCCAATTGTAATGACCTAGGCTCAGCACCTCGGTGATTTTAGTTTTACAGGCCTCAATCGCTTGTTCGATAGCAGGTTGAATATGCTCAGGTTTGATGGCCGAAAATTGTGGCAGGCCAGATAAATTATTCAATGGATTGGTCATAAAAGTATTCTTCTCTGCTAAGTTACTCAAAGAAATTGGGTTGCACTCACTAAATCTCAAGAGCTAATACCAATTCATCCTAACAATTAGATAATTTTGTCAGTGATGTAATAAAATCATCTCAATTAGGTTCTTTTTACATTCACAACACATATCGATTAGCTAGATTGCATCAATTGAAAAATTGCGGTGTTATTTTTGTGTGATAAGCATTATCTTCAACTCAATATTTTTAACTAGGTGGACTTATGGCAGATTTTGATTATATATGTATTGGTGGTGGTAGTGGCGGTATTGCATCGGCAAATCGGGCGGCTAAACACGGTAAAAAAGTAGCATTGGTAGAAGCAAACGCAATTGGTGGCACTTGTGTCAATGTGGGCTGCGTACCGAAAAAAGTCATGTGGTTTGGTGCGCATGTTGCTGAAGCGATTAACCTGTATGCCCCCGATTATGGTTTTGATGTCACAGTGAATAACTTCAACTGGCAAACACTAGTGGATAGCCGCGAAGCTTACATTAAACGTATTCATGGCAGTTATGGCAGTGGTTTTGAAAAAAATGGTGTGACACTTGTCAAAGGTTTTGCCACTTTTGTGGATAAAAACACCATCGAAGTAAATGGCAAGCAATACACCGCTGAGCATATTCTGATTGCTACTGGTGGTCGTCCTACGTTGCCTAAAGTGCCGGGTGCTGAATTGGGTATCGATTCAAATGGTTTCTTCGAACTGACCGAGCAGCCTAAACGCGCAGTTGTGGTAGGTGCGGGGTATATCGCAGTAGAGCTTGCAGGTGTGATGCATGCACTCGGCACGGAAACACATCTAGTAGTGCGTAAACACGCGCCACTTCGTACCTTCGACACTATGTTGTCAGAAACC
>QIJM01000311.1 GCA_003232445.1 Paraglaciecola arctica | reverse complement strand
GTGATATTCGCCACTAATATGACTGACCATTTTTTGCACAAATTTAATATTAACAATAGCCGAACGATGCGCCCGAACAAACTTTCTAGGATCAAAGTCTTTTTCTAGTTCTTTCATAGTGCGGCGCATAATATGAGTCTTATCCATCGCGTGTACACACATATAATCCCCTGCCGCATCAATCCATTGAATATCATTCACCCTCACACGGGTAACCTCTGAACCATCTTTTATCGCTAAAATATCAGGATAAGGGTTAGTGGTAATACTTTCACCGCTGGCTAATCTTCGCAAAATATCTTCACAATCATCACCGGTAAAATCTGCCACTAGTCTGGCGAGTTTTTGATTATTACCATCCTGTTGTTTGCGCTCTAATGTCAATTGTACTTTATCAACCGCGTCTTTCAGGCGCCTTCCATCCACTGGTTTTAAAACATAGTCTAAAGCATGTACATCGAAGGCTTTAATAGCATAGGAGTCAAAGGCAGTAACGAAAATAATCAAAGGGATAGGTTGTTTTAGTTCTTGTAGTTTATTGATGACTTGAAAACCGTTCAGCCCCGGCATTTGAATATCTAAAAATACCAAGTCAGGACGCACTTGAGGGATAAGTGTCACGGCTTCTATGCCATTTTTACACTCACCAACAATGTCAATATTGTCAAACTCAGCCAAACGTAAGGACAACCCCTTACGGGCGAGGGGTTCATCATCAACTATAACAGTGCTAATTCTCAATTGTTTTGTCACTTGAGTGCTCGCTTATTTCGTATGGAATACGGATATTAACTTTGATCCCCGTTGGATAATTATGTGATATCACAAAAGAATAGTTATTAACATACAAAGCCTCTAATCTTTCCTGAATATTGTGCAACCCTACTCCACCACCTTTGCTTATGGGTAATTGTCCGTTTTTAATCTCAGCACCAGGGCCATTATCACTGACGTTTAGCATCAAATCACGACCAAAGATTTTAGCTGAAATACTGATACGTCCGCCGTCTTCCAGTTTGGAAATGGCGAACTTAATCGAATTTTCAATAATAGGCTGTAAAATCAGACTGGGCACGAGGGCACTTTTGGTCTTTTCCTCTATGTCCCAAACCACCGTTAGGCGATCTTCGAATCTAACCTCTTCAATTTCCAAATACAGTTCTAAGGCTTGAATTTCTTGGATAAGAGGTACACGTTGAATGGGATCTTTATCAAGAGAGTAACGTAAAAAATCACTTAAACGACTGACCATAGCCTCAGCCGTTTTGTTCTCTTTCATCAAAATAAGCGTTGAAATAGCATTCAGAGTATTAAAAAGAAAGTGCGGGTTCAACTGATATCTAAGCATTTTAATATGCGCTTGATGAGCCATAGAAGATGCTTTAAGCACATTTTGTTTTTCTTTCATCAGCATTTGATAATTCTTGATACCAAAATAACCACCGGTCCAGCATCCAATCATAATAAGGGAGTTTAATGTACCCTTGAAGTACCAATACCACTCTTCTGGCCGGTAACCTTTATTGTATATTTCCCAGCTATTAACATTTTTAGCCATAGTCCAAATCAGCGCAGTAAAGCATAAACCTGCCCCCACTAACAGAAGCATTTTTAGAGGCGATAATGTCAGAGCCTTACGGTAGATGTATCTAAGAGGAATGGTTAACAGCCAGCCGGCATAGGCGTTAAGTACAATAATGAACAGCCATATGCTGCGCATTTCGTGCATAAAAGATCCGATCCAAAAAATGATAGCGAAACCACACCAACCAGCTGTATGCAATGTCCAAAACAACCTTTCTCGGCTATCGACTAATTTTTCCCACTTAGGCACATGTATTCCTGAATAATGAACAGAAAGCAAGTATACGAAAATCAAACCAAAGAAACTCTCCCTTGGTCTTAGATTAACGGTGTTTTATCGCAACTGATTGTAGATTTAATAAGTAAGGTTAGTAATTGATATTTAAACGTTTTAACCAATGCACCCACCACCAAGCAGGTCCCACCAATAAAAATTGTAAATCTTTTAAAAAACTAGGCTTTTTGCCTTCAATATGATGGCCAACAAATTGTAAAACCCACATAATGACAAACAACACGATACTGAACTGCCAAACAGAAATATCTAGCGACTCCAGCAATATAATTCCATATAAAGACAATACGGATAATAGCGTCATAGCCGCGCCTATTGGCCCAGACAAACGAAAGTAATAGTACAAAGTTGGGATTACCAGAACATGCGCCCAGGTCACATCAAAATAATCCAGAAAAGAATAGACCAAACAAGCGCTAGGGTGACAAAATATATTGCCGGTACTGCTATTACGTGGATAAGAATATTGGTTTTGTTTTTGTGACTTTCACCATACTCATTTAACAGAAACTCTATTTGACGCATGTAAATCTCACTGGTATCTCATTAACGCTAATTTAACCATTCTATTAGCTTGCATCAATTAAAATCTGCTCAGTTGCCTATCATATTTACAAATTACCCCGTCACCAACATTAGATCTTGCAGTAACTTATTAACTTCGTCTTCCGGTGTTACAAACTTAACACCGTAATACAAGCTAACTTCATCAGACTTACTGTTCATAATAGTGCCTGTCAGGAACATTTTCTTATCTTTAGATGCTGCAAAATACATTTTCACAAATTGTCTAAGTTTTGGCTTAGCCCCGCTTGCCCCTTTATCGATACTCATTCGACAACCATTTGCTGATATATCTAACACCACAGAATCACATATAGCTGAATCACTTAATTCATCAACCAAACGGGTAGCAATCCGAGTTTGTGCTCTGGATTCGACACGTAAATCATGACTTTGAATAATCAAAGGAAAGCTAGTGAAAATCAAATTACTTGGTTTAGTGGCAACTAGTATGACTTTTACTTTGAAGGCTATGATTTCGCCCGTATCGTCCTCAAGGATATATCTAGCGATCATCGACTTGTCTTTAACAATCCCATCACCTAATGATCCCCACTTACCTTCATCAGGATATCTGAAAATCATACAACGCGTACCATCCATACCCACAAATTCAGTTCTCACCCTTTTGGTAGTACTGGCCATAGTCAATTGTAAATCAATGGGTCTACCGGGGCGCATAGAACGGATCTTTCTTAGAGCTTCATTAGTCAGTCCAACTTTTTCCTGCAAAATTGCCATTTAATTAATAATCCTCGAACACCTTTGTTGTTATCATTGGCTTTACGCTTTCTAAGTTAATGTTAAATAAAGTTTATAGAAACAACAACATACTACGGTATATTTATCGGTTCAGACCATCAAAATCGTTGCATTACCATCAAATAGAGAAACATCATGCATACTCACCCCTCATCCATTCATTACCATGTTAACGTTTCATCTATTGCGGGGCATGTATTTGATGTCAGCTTGCGGATTGAAAATCCAGATAAAAATGGACAGATCCTGACGTTGCCTGCTTGGATCCCAGGTAGTTATATGATCCGTGATTTTGCCAAAAACATCGTCACAATTAATGCCCTAGATGATGCAGGGCAAAACATCGATATCCAAAAGCTCGATAAACAGACCTGGCAAGCACAAGCGGTTAGCACCGCGCTGACAATTAAGTACCAAGTATATGCTTTCGATTTATCGGTTAGAGGCGCATACATTAATGATGAAATGGCGTTTTTCAACGGTACTAATATGTTTTTGGCTGTCGAAGGGCAAGCGGATCAACCTTGCAGATTAACTATGGAAAAACCTGTACAAGCAGACTTATCCCACTGGAAGATTGCCACAACTATGCCAACCAAGATGCAAGGCACACATGCATTTGGCGAATATTGGGCGGATCACTACGAAGCATTGATTGACCACCCAGTATTAATGGGTGAATTCGATATTTTGCCATTTTCTGCCGCAGGTGTGGACTTTGAATTAATACTCGCAGGTGGACATCAAGCAGACGTTAAGCGCATAACAAAAGATTTAACCAAGATATGTCAGCACCATATTGATTTTTTTGCCGATACACCTCCGGTTAATCGTTATCAATTTATCACGCTGCTAACAGATAATGCTTTTGGTGGGCTAGAACATATAAGCTCCACCACGTTAATGTACAGTAGAAATGATTTACCCAGTTTGTCTGATGCAGGGCAAATGACAGATGGCTATCGAGTATTTCTAAGTTTGTGTAGTCATGAATTTTTCCATACCTGGCATGTAAAGAGGATCAAACCTCAAGAGTTGTTTGGCGCAGCATTAGACAAAGAGCAATACACAGAACAATTATGGATTTATGAAGGATTCACTAGCTACTACGACGATTTTAGCTTATTTCGATGCGAACTCATCACTCAGGCAGAATATTTAAAAGTCGTAGGCCAAAACCTGACCCGACTTATACGCAACAAAGGGCGCTTTAAACAAACCATCACTCAGTCCAGTTTTGATGCTTGGACCAAATTTTATAAACAAGATGAAAGTGCCGTGAATAATATCGTCAGTTACTACAACAAAGGCGCAGTTTTAGCCATGTGTTTGGATTTACTAATAAAGCATCAAAGTAATGGACATTATAGTTTAGATGATGTGATGCGACATTTGTGGAGCCAACACGGAAAACGCCATATCCCTACCCCAGTAGACGTTGTCCAAAACCTTGTCAAAACACAGCTGAATTTAGATTTAACTGCTTTTTTCCAGTCTGCCTTATATTCCACTGAAGAGTTACCGTTCAACGAGCTGTTAGAAAAATTTGGCGTTATGTGTCATTTTTCACCTAGAGAAAATCTCGATGACAAGGGCGGTGTAATGACAACATCCCCTATTAAAGTCGAATTTGGTGCACAAATAAAAGCGCGGGAAATAGGCACACAAATCATCCAAGTGACATCGCAAACCGCAGCCTATGAGGCTGGGTTACAAGTAGGTGATGTGTTGATAGCCATAGAGAAATGGGTGGTAAGTAAAGAAAATTTAGTAACACAGCTCAACTACTTACCTTTTGGCCAAACCGTGCAACTTAGTATATTACGTGATAAAAAACTCAAACAACTGACTTTTTTAGCCCGCGCAGCATCTAGCGATACCATAGCCCTAGAAGTAATTGATCAAGCGCTATGTAATAGTTGGTTGGGTTAACCAATTATACCAATCCATCCTAACAATTAGCCGCTCAGCGAGATTTAAAGGCAAAAGGTAAATTCGCTGATAAATAATCGATTTGCTAAAATGCTTATATTCACAACAAACAAAAAGAACCCAGATGATAAACGCATACGCTGCACAATCGGCTAACGCTGCTTTAACAAAATACCAATTCGATCCCGGCGAACTTAAGCCCAAAGAAGTTGAAATTGAAGTAATGTATTGTGGCATTTGTCACAGCGACCTAAGCATGATCGATAACGAGTGGGGACAAAGTAAATACCCCTTAGTTCCGGGTCACGAAGTGGTAGGCAAGGTCAGCCAAATCGGCTCACAAGTGAAACACTTAAAAAATGGGCAACATGTAGGCCTAGGTTGGCATTCTAGTTATTGTAATCAATGTAGTTATTGTGATGAAGGCGATCACAATTTGTGCTCAAAAGCCAAAGGCACCATTATCCGCCATCATGGTGGTTTTGCCGACAAAGTACGTGCAGATGCCAACAGTGTGATAGCGATTCCCGACGGGATCGATTTAGAAAAAGCAGGGCCGCTATTTTGTGGTGGCATTACCGTATTTACCCCATTGGTTGAATACAATATCAAGCCCACCGACAAAGTCGCTGTTATTGGTATAGGTGGTCTTGGCCATATGGCAGTAAAATTTTTGAATGCTTGGGGATGTCAGGTAACCGCATTTACCTCAAGCGAAGCCAAAAAAATTGAACCACAAACAGAAACCTTCCCATTTGAGCAAATCAATGACGCCATCGACCATCTGAGAAACGGTAGAGCAAAATATAGGGTTGTATTAAAGCGATAAAAGAAATGGTGCCCGGGGCCGGACTTGAACCGGCACGCTATTACTAGCGAGGGATTTTAAGTCCCTTGTGTCTACCAATTTCACCACCCGGGCATTGAGGGAGTTGTTTTTATAGTAGGCAATGGTGGCCTACTTACTAACAGTCAGTGCGGGGGCACTGAAGCAATTTCTTGGCAACTGCTCCTGCGTTGCTCTATCTCCTGAGTCCATTCAGTCGACCACCCGAGCATCGGGTGTACTTGCTTTTCAACAAGCTGGTAATGATGTGCGTATATGGAGGCGGAACCCGGAGTCGAACCGAGATACACGGATTTGCAATCCGCTGCATAGCCATTCTGCCATTCCGCCATTCCGCTGAATATTTACTTTCACAATTTCATCTAAGAAGAAATTGGAGCGGGAAACGAGATTCGAACTCGCGACCCCAACCTTGGCAAGGTTGTGCTCTACCACTGAGCTATTCCCGCATAATTTACTCTACACTTTGTTCAGTTTATCTGATTGCCTTGCTAGTGTTTCGCTCGGCTCCCTAAAACTGAGGCTGCATTCTACCTTCAAAGTCTAGGCTGTCAACCACAAAAAGTAGGTTTTTGAACTGACTGGCTGAATTTTGACTTAAATGCGCTAAATTTGCACAAAAGAGATTTGTTAGCGCGTCAGTCTATACGTTTTTTTGATCGTCCCACGCTGCTTTGGTATATACCAGCATCGACCAGAACGACAGTACGGCGGCGAAATACAATAAGATGTAACCCAGTGACACCCAATATATTCGTATGCCCATGAAATATTCCATTTCTGACAGTAAGCCAATTAACGCTAACATTTGCGCCGTGGTTTTAGCTTTACCAGCAAATGAAACTTTCACTATGTCTTGTTTGCCTTGTTGCCCCATCCATTCTCTTAAGGCAGAAATATAGATTTCTCGAGACATTAACAAAATGGCCGGAATGGTTATCCAAACATTGTCGTAGCTATGGGTGATTAACAGCAATGCGGCGGCCACAATGAGTTTGTCGGCCACGGGATCTAAAAATGCACCAAATGCGGTGGCCTGATTTAACTTTCTCGCTAGGTAACCGTCAAACCAATCTGTGATGGCTGCAAACCAGAATATAAACGCACCGGCTTGGTGTGCCCATTTCCAATCTAAAAAATAGACAACAACAAACACAGGGATGAGTAACACTCTGACAATGGTTATGATATTAGGAATAGTCCACATCTAACTTCTCTGCATTTCCTGTACTCGTAAAATGAATGTATTAGGCTCAAAAGCGAGGCTATTAACCCACATGCCGTGATTATTTCAAAGCTCAATTGTGAATATGATCATAAATAATTTCGGCAAGCTCTTCACTGATACCCGGCACATTAGCAATTTCGCCTTTGCTAGCCTGTAATACGCCGTGTAAGCCGCCCATATATTTAAGCAAACTTTGCCTTCTTTTTGCACCCACGCCGGGAATGGATTGCAGCTTAGAGGTGGTTTTCTCTTTTTGACGCCTTTGTCTGTGTCCTGTTATGGCAAAACGGTGCGCTTCGTCTCGGATATGTTGAATTAAATGTAACGCGGCACAATCACCGGCCATGGGAATGGTAGCGTGACTACCCGCCATTATCAGGGTTTCTAAACCCGCCTTTCGACTGCTACCTTTGGCTACACCAATTAATAGTGGTTTTTTGTCTTGTTTCCAATCGTCGAAGTAGGCCTCTGCTTGAGCGAGTTGTCCTTTGCCGCCATCAATAAATAGAATATCTGGAATTTTACTTTCGTCTTTTACATCTCGATAACGCCGCGCAAGTACTTGCGCCATGGCGGCGTAATCGTCTCCGGGAGTAATACCCTCTATGTTGTAGCGGCGATAATCGGTTTTGTAGGGTCCTTCCCTATTAAACACCACACAAGACGCAACGGTTTGTTGACCGGACGTATGGCTGATATCAAAACATTCCATACGTTGGATAGGTTGTTCAAACTCTAAAATTTGTTCTAATTCGATATAACGAGCAAACACCGACTTTTGATGGCTTTGCCGCGATTCTAAAGCACTTTCGGCATTGGTGTTGGCTAAGTCGAGGTAACGACGTTTTTCGTCTCTTACCCCCTTATAGAACTTTATTTTACGCCCGGCTTCTTTGCTTAACAATGCCTCGATTGCTGATTGCTCTTCCAACTCGCAAGGGATCACAATCTGCTGGGGAATAATTTTATTGCCTGCAAGGTAAAACTGTAAAACGAAGGATTGAAATACTTCGGCGTCGCTCGATTCTGCCGGTACTTTTGGATAAAAACTTTTGCTACCGAGTAATTTATTGTCGCGGATAAACAAGCCTTGAATACTGGCAATACCATTGCGGTAGGCAAAACCAAATACATCCATTTCTTGTTGATTGCCACTAACCCATTGTTGTTCTTGCACCTTGTTTAAGGCGCCAATTTGGTCGCGATAACGGGCTGCGGTTTCAAATCTAAGGTCGATGCTGGCTTGTTCCATTTTGCCAACCAATGAGTCGATAACCTGTTTGTTTTTACCTTTTAGAAATAACCGCACGTATTGCACTTGTTGTGAATATTCTTCCTCACTCACCAAACCTTCTACACAAGGGCCAGCGCAGCGTTGTAGTTGGTACTGCAAACAAGGGCGAGTTCTGGCGCGATAATAGCTGTCTTCACATTGGCGAATAGGGAACAAACGCTGCATAGTGCGTAAACTCTCGCGCACCGCCCAAACACTGGGGTAAGGGCCGAAATATTCGCCCTTAAGCTTTTTGGGGCCACGGTGATTGCTTAACCTTGGGTGGGTATGATCAGATAAAAAGATAAAGGGATATGACTTATCGTCCCTTAACAGCACGTTATACCGGGGCTTGTATTTTTTAATGTAGTTATTTTCAAGAATGAAGGCTTCGGCTTCACTGTGCACAACTGTAACGTCCATTTCACAGATTTGTTTGACTAGTGAGCGAGTCTTAATGCTATCAACATTGCTCCGAAAATAACTAGCAACCCGCTTTTTTAGGTTTTTTGCTTTACCCACATAGATCACTTCCTCTTTCTGATTGTACATCCGGTAAACGCCCGGTTGATTAGTCAGGTTTTTGAGGAATGCTTGGTGGTCAAAAGGTTCGACAGTAATGAGACTCATTGAAGTCGCTAAGCTTACAATTGATCAGACAATATCAATTTATGCCGCAATGCAAGATGGGTAAGCTCAACATCAGTACTCACGTTGAGCTTGTCAAACATTCTGTAGCGATAAGTATTAACCGTTTTGGCACTGATATTTAGGTATACCGCAATGTCTGGCACTTTCGTGCCTTTAGTCAGCATTAAAGTAATTTCTAGCTCTCGTTCTGACAATTGATCAAAAGGATTGTTGTAGTTCAGATTAAGTTGCCCAAGGGCAATTTGTTGAGCTATATCGGGCGATACATATTTTTGACCCGCAGCCACTTTGTAAATCGCTTTGATCATTTCTTCAGGATCAGAATCTTTGGTTAAATAACCAAACGCGCCCATTTGCATTACTTTTGCGGGGATAGGGTTTTCCTTGTGGACAGATAACACTATGACACGGGTGTTTTCAGAAAAACGTAGAATTTGCTTGGTAGCTTCTAGCCCGCCAATCCCAGGCATGCTCATATCCATTAACACTAAGTCAGGTGCATGATTTCGACAAAACTTAACCGCATCTTCACCATTGCTGGCTTCGCCTTCCACTGTAAAATCAGGTACGTCTTCTAAAATACGACGGATACCCGTTCTGACTAATTCATGGTCATCTACTAACAGCAGTTTAATCAAGGTAAGATCTCTTTAATTCTAACGGTAAAAATGCGTACTGAGTCTGTTCCAACCTTGGATCGTATCTGTTAATCCTTGTCCAATATTATACGCATAACATTGTTCAACCTGACATCGAATAACCCATCTATTTTTACAATTTACGATTGCCTTTGGTTTGCAAGGCTTTCCACCGCAACGGCAGTTAAGCGGCATATCGGTGGCCACTTTTTTTAGCTCAGAATAATTGTTTTTTTGATTGCGGGCGATCATATTTATCTATGAACAACACTATCGATAACTGAGAGCATAAAGTATAAACTCACAAAACCAAACTTAAAGTCGTAATAACTACAATTGTCAGGATGAATTGGTATTATTCCAACCAACTAGTGGCTTGGTCGAAAAAATGATTATCACCTACCGCTTTACTTACCATCATTGCGCCCTCTAATAACGACAAGGTATTGGCTGCTTTTTGCTCAACGTCAATTGGATCATTCAATTTATGCGCTACTTGTAACCACTCTAGGTTCAATTTGAAGAACCGTTTGGTTTCATCTTTGACTTTTTCCGGTAAACAATCGGTTTCCGCGCCTAACAAACCGCACAGGCACATTTTTTTATCTTCAAGTAATGCCCGTCTAAATTGTGTTACATACACTTTAATCGGATTTTTACCCGTTTTTTTCAGTTTGGCCGGAGCACCCAATAAATTCATAAAATTATCTGTGTATTGCCGTGCTAATTCTGCGCCCAAATCAGCTTTTGTTGGGAAGTAGTAATGTACGCTGGCACTTTTAATCCCTACTTCTTTGGCAAGCTCTCTAAAGCTAAAATTACTGTAGCCGCCAGAACGTACTTTATCTTCTGCTGCTTTTAGCAGTTCTTGTTTTTTGCTCATGTTAAGTCCCCTTTATCTGTCATATTATCGGGGAGTGATGAGCATTTGACAAGCAGGATAGTCAAAACTAATCACAATCTCACGACTCAGGTAACCAAGCATCGCCTCCAAAGATTTCGCAAGATTTCCAGCTTACCTTAATAAAAGTCATGATTGGCGCTTTAGATAACGTCCTAAACTTATTATGCCTTCTGACATTTTCTGTGCATGTTTATCGGTGAGGGTTTCCGACCAATCACTCATACAAATATCTTCCAG
>QIJM01000080.1 GCA_003232445.1 Paraglaciecola arctica | reverse complement strand
GCGAAATAGCGCAGCTTAGTAAAAAAATTGCCTTTGATGTGGCGAAAATAGCGATGCAGCAAAATCTGGCTTTAGAAGTGTCAGATGAAATACTAAAAGAGCGTATTGAGCGCAGTTTTTGGATGCCAGAATATCGCCCTTATAAGCGAGTGAGTATTTAATTTGAGTTTATTGAGTATCAACTACATTACTCATAATTGACGAGAATTCATGCAGCGCCAAATTTCACCGTTATATCCAATATCGAGAGCAAAAAAAGCAGGCTACGAAAGATTCCTAGCTGCCTATGTCTAGGGATTGCTGCTAAAGAAAAACTAATATAACACTGCTATTTTTAAAAGAAACGGAGATTGTTTTCAAATAGTCGACAATAAACTTACAATTGGACGAAATAAAACTTTTAATTAGCCGAGCATAAATTTACAATTGGCCGAACATCGATATTCAACTAAACGAGCCAATGATATATGTTTGTGCGCTTCGCAGAACAAAACTTACATGATGCGCTGGACGATACTCCAGTTGTATTAATTCATGGTTCACGCCAATGCGGTAAAACTACGCTTGCGCAAATGGTTGGTGAAAAACTTCAATATCATTACCTCACTTTTGATGACGCTAACCAGTTAGATGCGGCGAAAAGCGATCCTGTCGGCTTTGTTGATAATTTGCCTGAAAAAACAATCTTAGACGAAATACAGCGTGTACCAGAAATATTTACCAGCATTAAAGCAAGCGTAGACAAAAATAGAAAACCGGGTCGTTTCATATTAACCGGCTCTGCCAATGTTTTACTTCTGCCGAAATTATCAGATTCACTGGCAGGTAGAATAGAAATCATTCATTTACGCCCGCTATCACAAGCAGAAATTATTGGCCGTCAATCTAGTGTTTTGAAAAATCTATTTACCAGAAAAACAGAGCTAAGCGTGAAAACAACTGGGTATGCGAAGCTTGGTAAAGGGCTGATTGATTTAATTACGTCAGGTGGTTATCCATCAGCGCTTACCCGAACAACTGAAAGTAGAAAAATGGCATGGTATCGCGATTTTACCAACACTCTCATTCAACGAGATATTCAGGATATTGCTAATATTCAACACGTAAGTGTGCTGCCAAAGTTATTGGCGCTTTGCGCGGGTCAAACTGGGCGATTATTTAACGTGTCAGACCTAGCGTCTCCTTTCGCTATTAGTCGCCCTACCATAAAAGAATACGTTGCGTTACTGGAACAAATATTCTTAATTGAGCAAATCCAACCATGGCATAACAATCGATTAAGCCGCCTCATTAAAACGCCCAAGATGCACCTTACAGATACTGGTTTAGCATGTGCATTACTTAACGTGAAGGCAGAGGATTTACAACAAGACCGAAACCTTTTAGGGCAACTTCTGGAAACCTATGTTTATCAAGAGTTACAAAAGTATGCTGGCTGGCAGGACTCAAATTTTGATATTTATCATTTCAGAAATAAAGATAAAGTTGAAGTCGATTTTGTTTTACAAGACGGACAATTTATCACGGGCATGGAAGTAAAAGCTTCAGCCACTATTCAATTAGCTGACTTTAAAGGATTAATTAAGTTACGTGATGCCGTTGGCACATCATTTGTTAAAGGTGTTGTATTTTATGATGGCGATTCTATTCTCTCTTTTGGCGACAGGTTGTTTGCAGTACCCTATGGCGCTTTTCTAGCGAGTGAGTAAATCGACAATATTTTGCTGGAGGTTCCTGATTAAACAACTTGGTAAGACACTGGTGATGAATTGAAACTTGACTAAAGAGGTACCCTAATGCTTTATAGCCATTTTCACGTTTCTTCCACATCCGTTTTAATGTTGGAAAGACACAGTATCAACACCAAACGGAGTATCATCGTCAGCTAACTGAGCTTTACGCCCGCATCATTCAACGATTAACTCGCCTACGTACATTTTCATCTTGCATAACAACGCGTGGCGATTTATAGAGCCAAAACCACCAAATAATCATTGCTATAAGCGCCACTCCAGCTAAATTTATCCATAACATAACTCATTACTCCTAATGGTTTTTTGCTTTAAACAAGCGAAGGCGATTCGCGTTGGTCACCACGGTGAGTGATGAAAACGCCATCGCTGCACCGGCAATAACAGGGCTTAATAGCAATCCAAAAAATGGATACAACACACCCGCTGCAATCGGCACACCCGCCACGTTATAGATAAATGCACCAAATAAATTTTGCTTAATGTTGGTTAACGTCGCTTTACTCACCGCAATTGCATCGGCTAAACCATGCAAAGACCCTCGCATAAGCGTGATGTCGGCACTTTCTATGGCAACGTCGGTGCCTGTGCCAATGGCAAAACCGACATTGGCGTGCGCCAAAGCAGGGGCGTCATTAATGCCGTCTCCGGTCATTCCCACTATTTCGCCTTCTTTTTGCAACTCAGCGACTTTTCTCGCTTTATCTTCTGGCATGACTTCAGCAACATATTCACTTATGCCTACTTTTTCTGCTATTGCCTTTGCTGTCAGTCGGTTGTCGCCCGTCAGCATCACAATTCGGATGCCGTTGCTCTGTAATCGTTTAATAGCTTCAATAGAATCACTTTTAATTGGGTCGGCAACCGCTATCACCGCCGCTAACTCATCATTCACCGCAAAATACATAGGCGTTTTTGCTTCTTCGGCGAATGTTTGTGCTTTCTTTATAAATGCGTCGATGTTTATGCCGCGCTCAGTCATTAGTTTTTCATTGCCGAATAAAAGCGTGCTGTTATCTAGCGTAGCCTCAACGCCTTGCCCTGCAATTGAAACGAAGCCCGTTACTTTCTGTGGCTCAATGCCTTGCTCTTTAGCGTTTTCAACAATTGCCATAGCGAGAGGATGTTCAGAGCCCGCTTCTATACTGGCCGCGAGCATTAATACCTTGTCTCGCGTTAGTTTGTTTGCCACAAGCACGTCGGTAACTTTCGGCGCACCTTCGGTGATAGTGCCGGTCTTATCTAATATCATCGTGGTTATTTTAGACGCGGTTTGTAATGCTTCACCGTTTCGGATTAACACACCGGCCTCAGCCGCCTTACCCACGCCCACCATCACCGACATTGGCGTGGCCAAACCTAGCGCACAAGGGCACGCAATGATTAACACTGTGGTTGCCGATACCATTGCGAACACAATACTAGGTGCGGGGCCAAAATTTAACCAAGCGAGTGCACTAAGCACCGCAATGATCATGATGGCGGGCACAAAGTAGGCGGAAATTATATCTGCCAAACGACCAATAGGCGGTTTAGAGTTTTGTGCTCGTTTAACCATATTGATGATTTGTGCTAACGCGGTATTTTTACCCACTCGTGTTGCTTTGAAGACAATCGAGCCAGATTTATTGATGGTTCCGGCAGCGACTTTATCACCCTCTGTTTTTTCGACAGGCATAGGCTCGCCTGTAAGCATAGATTCATCTACTGCGGTGTGTCCTTCGACAACGAGACCGTCAACCGATATTTTTTCACCTGGACGCACTCGCACTAAATCATTTAATAGAACATTTTCAATCGGAATGTCGATATCTTTATCGTCTCGAATTACCCTCGCGGTTTTAGGCTGCAAACCAATCAGTCTTTTAATGGCTTCAGACGTTTTCCCTCGCGCTTTTACCTCCAATGCTAGACCAAGGTTAATTAAGCCTATAATCATGGCAGTCGCTTCAAAGTAAACGTGCCGGGACATTTGTGGAAGCAACTCAGGGACAGCTACCACCACCATCGAATATATCCAAGCGGTTCCTGTGCCTAACGCAATTAAAGTATCCATGTTGGCAGAATGATTCTTAAATGAATTCCACGCCCCGATATAAAAATGCTTACCTGAAAAGATCATGACACCGAGCGTCAATAACCCTATTGTTAACCACACGAGTCTTTCGGTAGTTGTGTTTACGGTCATCTCGCCTATTGTAAGCCCATAAATCATAAGTGGGATCCCGAGCAATAGTGCAATCGACATGTCACGCATTAATTTTTTATAGTATTGTGCGTCGGCCTTATCTTTTTCATCTATCGCTTCTTCTTCTGACTCGCTAGTATCAATTTTTGCGTTATACCCAGCTATCTCTATTGCTGAAATCAAAGTAGCATCAGGCACATTTCCGACTACCATTACGGTTCGCTGCGCGAAGTTCATTTCTGCACTTTGAACGCCTTCAACAGCACGCAGCGCTTTTTCAATTTTACCCACGCAACTGGCACAACTTGCTCCATCGACAATAAGGTGATGCTCTGATTGGTTTTCGGCATCGTTTGCTAGGTTTGCAGTTTCGTTGTCTGTTGGTGCAGCGGCTTGCACAGTATTTTTTGTCTGGCAGCAAGCATGCTTAGTTTCGTCTGTGTCGTTTTCATTTTTCATAAAGCTCCCCTTACCGAACGTTACATATATTGTTATCTACTGCGCTTTATTTTTGCTGCAACTCAAACTCTTCAATCAAATGGCAAACCACGTTGTCACATGGTTCTTGATCAGGTTTGTCATCCCAAATTGTCACTGCAATTCGCATTCTATCTCGTAGCTTTGCCATCTCAATAAACCGCTGCTCAGTTTCATACAGCCTTTTTTCAATCAATACCCGAACCGTCGGACAAGGCGTTTTACCTTGATCCGATTCAGAAACTATTTGTTTAATATCTTCTATGGAGAAACCTAAATCTCGAGCGCTTAAAATAAATCGAAGGCGGCTTTGCTCCTTTTTACCATAAAATTTATAGCCGTTCTCTAGTGATTTTGACGGACGCAATAAACCAATCCGAGTGTAATACCGTATTGTGTCTTTCTTCACTCCGAAGGCTTCTGCTAGTTGTGTCACTTTCATGGTCGCCCCTTTTATTGGCGGTATTTTTAGTTCGTCAATTTGTAAAAAATGAAGTGTAGCTGGTACTTCTTATAGATAATAAACCTATGAGTTACTCACATGTCAACGTGATTATTTTAAGCCGTTTATAGATAATCTCAAGTACATCTAGATATTTAGAATTAGCATAAAAAAGTTACCTCACTTTAAGTCTGCTTCAGCTATTGGCAATTCTCATCTGGAAATGGCCGACATCAGCATTAACTTTATTCGGGCAGCACATAATAAGCGCCTCGGCCGATGCCTTCTGTTTTAATTAAACGCAGGATAAGAAGCTTTTCAAAATCTAATTTGCGCGCAGCCAGACTCCGCTTCGAAATAGCCCCATATTCTCGCTGCGTGATACTCCCATGCTCTCTGATGTAATCTAGTACATGACGATGGTGAGGCTCTAAACGAGGTTGTCTCGCTGGTTGCTCACCAAGAATTTTAGTTACGCGGCGCAATTCGTCCAAGATACCCTCGGCGAAATATTCTAGCCAACCGGAAAAATCAATTTTGTCTTTGAGATCATAATAATCGCCTTCAAGACCTACCGCTTTGAAGTAGCGAGTAATATTACGATTGTAATAGTCTTCAAAACTAAATATTTCGAATAAATCTAATCCTGCCATTCCTAGTATCGCTGTTGTAAGTAGTCGCGTTGTGCGTCCATTCCCATCCATGAACGGGTGAATAATGACATGCTGGCGATGAAAAACTCCAGCAAGGATAATGGGATCAATCTTCCCAATATTGTTGTTTACGAAGTTCATGAGTTCGCCAAGGAGCTTTTCAACATCTTTAGCATCAGGCGGAATAAAGACAATCTCATCTACCTTACGAGGGTTTCGAATAATGACGGGATCTTTACGAATTGCGCCACAATGACTAGGATTATCCATCAAACCCTTAATCACTTGACCTTGAACCCGCTCTAACGCAAGAGCATTCAGTACAAAATGACCATCACGAACAGATTGATACAGAGTTCGTAATGTATCGTTATAGTTCAATACCTCTCGTTCTGTATCTCGGATGTGATTTTTCTTGGTTTTAAGCAGTCTCTTAACATCGGTTAGGGGTAAGGGATTACCTTCGATGCTTGTAGAGGCATAAGAGGATAGCTCTCTTGCACTTAGCTCCAGTTTTGCAATAGCGTTAGGCGCTAACGATTTCGCTTTAATTTCACCAATAGATTCACCAATCTCACGAATAGTGAGAAGGAAGCGATTGCTAATAGTGTATTTCGGATACCAATTCATGACCGTAAAGTAGCCGTAAAGTAGCCGTAAATCAAGTGGGTTCTAGCCATAAATTAGCCGTGAAATTAGTTTAATCAAAGTTTGAGTATAACTTGCGTTGGTATTGTGTTCATTATCTATAATCAACCGTAACAGACTATATTTACATGGTAGTAGTATTGGCTTTGTGCGGTTGTGGGTGTTTATGAATGGATGTAAATGAAGGAGTTAAAGCTAAGCTGTGGAACAACAAAAGGGTCTATTTGTGTCTCTACAGAGGATAAATAAACCCTTTGAAATCAATGAGTAATAACGGAGGTGACCGTTTACATCATGCCGCCCACCCCAACTACAGACCATACAGACAAGGGCGCGAAATATTCTGCAAATTTAATACCCCTGATTATACCCCTACCCTCACTTTTTAACCTTTTCTGTCTAAATTAATAAGTTTTTTTGTTCATTGAATTGATATCCTAACGCTTTATAGCCTTTTTCCCGTTTCTTCCACATACGCTGTAATGTCGGGAAATCATCAATAAAATCGTAAACTTGAATAACAGTTTTACTACTCCATTCTCGCTGAATTCGTCCAGCGTATTGCGCTAAAATTCCTTTCCAAGCTATCGGCAACGTTATAAATAAAGTATCTAAATGTGGTAAATCAAAACCTTCACCGACGTATTTTCCTGTAGCTAAGATAACAACAGCTTCATCATTGCTTGGTTTACTGGATAAGAAAGTTATTCGTTCTTGTCTTTGCTTTGTTGAAATACCACCATGCAGTTCAACAACCTTTATCCCCTTATCAGCCATCAATTTAGCAAGTAATTCAATATGCTCTTTTCTTTCGGTAAGTACCATGACAGATCTGTCATTGTTTACGGATTGCTTGATGCTGTTAACAATCATTTCATTTCTAGCTTGATCACAAACTAAGTGTTTATAAACTTGAGATATATGTGGTTTAGTCTCAGGAATTAACCATTCTGAAGGAAAACTAGTATTAGTCTTAACCACCTTCACATGTTGTTCAAAGCTGCTGGTGGAGCTTGCTGCCTTATAAACAACAGCGCCTATTTGGAAGTGCATTAATTTTTCTAAACCATCTTGGCGTTTAGGTGTTGCCGTAAATCCGTGAATATATTTAGCATGCACTGACTTTATCAAACACTCATAGTTTGATGCAGGCAAGTGGTGGCACTCATCTATTAATATTTGCCCATATTTTTCAATGGCAGGTTTAATGTCTATTCCATTGCGGCTAACTAGGCTTTGATAAGTAGCAACATCAACTTCATAGGTCAGCTTATCTTTACCACCTAATAATGAACCTACTTCCACGTTCGCTAGGAATACTTTTATCCGTTCAAGCCATTGTTCCGCTAATTGGCGGTTATGAACCAAAATTAAGGTATTCACCTTCCTTTTTGCGATAAGAGCTAATCCTGTAACGGTTTTACCAAAACCCGTCGATGCAACAAAAACACCATTTGTTTCTGCAAATAAAGCATCAACAGCTTTTTTCTGCTGGCTTTTCAGTTTACCAGTGAACTTGATTTTTTCTAGTTGGCTACCTTCAAACCGTTTATCGGTGTATTCAATCTCTATTTTTTGGCCTGATATGATGCGAGTAACTTCGGCTAAGCAGCCTCTAGGTAATATTAAATAACCATTTTCCATATGTGCGGCACAAATATATCGACTTGTACCAATCGTTGATAAGCGTAAGGCGTGCCGTTTGTAGAACTCTGGATTAGAAAATACTGCACAATGTTTTAACTTAGCCGTCAGTTTTCCGGGTAAATTAGCGATTGGAACATATAACTGATCAGCTAGCGTTAATGTAAGCTTCTGTGGGCAATCGTTGATCTTAATGTTCTCATTACTGTTAAGTTTCTTCCATGGCTCATTCTTTTCAATATCATCAGGCGCTCTTTCAATATAAGAATTTAGCTGATTAAGCGTTGATTGAAGCTGCGGTTTAGTCACTTTTCGAGTAGCTGCCAATATTGACCACTGATCATTATAAGGCACGCCTTCATTGTTAATGAAAACACTATTGTTATTTTTTCTTGGCTCTAGCTGTAGTGGTAAAGCAATCAGGTTACCAAAACCACCCTCTGGCATAATATCTTGATTAGGAAATAGTCTATCGAAGCAACCAAATGATAGTAACGGATAGAGTCCCATCGTTTTACGAAGTAACCCATTGCCCAATCTCCGAGCATCACTAGCAGCTACAGCTTGTGAGAAAAAGATCCATATATGGCCACCGTTACCACTTCTTGAGCGTTCTAATAGATAGGGAATACTTAATGATTCGCAAGTCGTTGCAAATGCAGATGTAGCCTCAAACCAGTCCTCTTTATCAAAATCTGCTGCAAGTAAATAGGTTGAATTATCACTTAATATAGGGTAGATACCGATGGTTTTAAACCCTTTTAAATGTCCGTAGACAGCTTGATGGTCAAGTACTTTAAAGTTCTGATTTTTACATTCAGTACAACTAATTTTTGGTTTGTTGCAAATTTTTGGCTTCCATTCATTCCAACAAGCAGGTGAATAGCCACTTCTACCATTTTTCGATTCCCATCTAAATGGGTAAACATCGTTACGGCCTTTAAAATATGAAAGAAAAAGGTCAATTTTAGATTCAGGAGAGGCGTGTAGATTGAA
>QIJM01000472.1 GCA_003232445.1 Paraglaciecola arctica | reverse complement strand
TTTTTATAGTGTGAGGAGGCCATTTCAGCCAATTCTTTTGGACTGTAGCGAATCTCTTTACGTTCCCTTGATTCCTGTTTCAGATATTCAGCCAGTACTTTACCGGTGAAAGAGTCATGCTCCACATCACCTTTCATTTGATCAAGCAAACGCATAGATTGTTCCCACAAACCGACTTCATGAAAGGCTTTGACTTTATCCAGGTTGTCTTCGAAATTTTTAAGTGCGTCAGCGCTCGTGTGCGACAGCATAACTTGCTCTGCCTCTTTTTTATTTTTGCGTAAGTTAAGAATTCTCACTTCAATAATAGTGATCTGATCGCCCAATTCTGAGGTTGCGCCAAAGTCTTGCTTTAACCGAGCTAGTGTTTTCTCTGAACTGATTAACAACTTATTTGATTCGGTCTCAGGTAAGGTCGACGCGAGATCTAAACCAGAACGGATAACGTTTAGTTGTAAAGCGGGTGAGTCATGAATGGAGTTTTTAGCGTGTTTAGCCATATTTCTTGTAGCTAGGTACTGGCCCATTTTATCATGATTTAATCTGGCCAAATGCCAAGCTTTTTTATTCCGCTCAATACTACGTGGCGCTAATTTAGCCGCCTCTTGAATGATTTCGTAACCTAGCTGGTAATCCTCTTTGTCTATATGAAATTCGGCCAGTAGGTCGTAAGTAGCAAATTTAGTATCGTCGCGCTCTAGAAGCTCAGCGGTCAACTCGGTTGCTTCATCTATCTTATTTTGTTTGAGTAAAGTCCCCGCTAATCCAACTTGCACCCAAGCATAAGAGTACTCTTTAGCTAGTTTTTCATAGAATTCCTGTACTGTTTGATACTCTTTTAGATTAAATAAACTTTTGCCAATCAGTCGATTAATGTGCGGGTAATATAAGGCTAATGATGGGTCTTGCAACTGGCGTTCAGCGTAATAAATGGTAGTAGAGAATTCACCTTGATCAAAACAATAACGCAAGGCGTAAAGCTTCTTCTCGATTGTGATTATTTGATGGATCCGTTTTTTGACTTTCGAGCGATCCAGTGGTTTGACCCAAAAGTCAGTGGGCTCCATTTCTACTACACAATTAACCAAACCTTGGGTGGTATCTGCGCTTAGGAACACCACACAAGTGGTTTTAGTAATGTATCCCTTGAACTTCATTTCTTCTAGTAGATTAAAACCATCTTTGTCACTTTTGACATCAAAGGCAATCAATACCATGTCGAAATGTGCTCCTTGGCACAACCTCAATGCTGTGTAGGAATTATGCGCACTTTGTACCTTTTCAATACCCGCATCAAGCAGAGCGCCCTTCACTACAGTATGTACTAAAGCCTGACCATCAATTATCAGCACTTCAATTTCGGCATCAGGTTTCTGTGGGGGTATTTTGATCAAGTCTTCAGTCCTTTATTATACAAATCAGCGATTTATATTCAGTAGCTAATTTATTATTGTCGGGACTGATTGTCTAGTAAATAAACCTTTAAAACCTGTGGTTTTTTACTTCAGAAACAAAGGCTTGTTAAGAACTATGGAGAACGCCGCTTAAACACAAACTTCGTTTCCTGTTTATTGCCGTCATTGTCTATCATTACATAGACATTTTAAGAGCATGTGCAGTACATACTGTCATCTCGATAACTGCTCCTGCGTTATTCTACCTTCCAACATCCATGTCGGTCGCATGACATTTTTCACACAGAATCCCTACTCAATTCACCTAATAATTGGCGAGCTTTACACTGGCTTATTGTGTTTGATGCCTACAAATAATATTATGATTTTGGAATAAATTTTGGAATTTCCAACTAACGATTCGAATAATAATAAACCCAAGCGATCACTAAAGGAAATATCATGTCAGATACCAGATCAAACGTAGAGTATGACGAAGTTTCATCAGACTATCTCGATAAACGACAATTAAAAAAGGGGGTTGCAGGTTGGATATTATTGGCAAGCCTAGGGGTTTCTTACGTCATTTCTGGTGATTTTTCAGGATGGAATTTCGGTTTAGAGCAAGGCGGTTGGGGCGGTATGTTAATCGCTACCATTTTAATGGCGATTATGTATACATTTATGATATTTGGCCTCGCCGAATTATCTTCTTCGATACCTACAGCCGGCGGTGGCTACAGTTTTGCTCGTCGAGCAATGGGGCCATGGGGTGGTTTTTTGACAGGCACAGCTATTCTCTTAGAATACTCAATTGCACCTGCTGCTATAGCGGTGTTTATTGGTGGTTATGTTAATGAATTATTTGGGTTTAATGGCCCGATGGTTTATGCCGCTTGTTATTTAGTGTTTATTGGCATTCATTTATTTGGTGCTGGCGAAGCATTAAAAATCATGATGGTTATCACGGGAATTGCCTGTATTGCATTATTAGTTTTTGCATTTGGTTTGATCCCTCACTTTGACTATAACAATTTATTTGATATCGCTGTTAACGAACAAGCTACCGGCGCGAATTTCTTTTTGCCAGAGGGCTATCTGGGGATTTGGGGTGCAATACCTTTCGCTATTTGGTTGTTCTTGGCCATAGAAGGCGTACCTCTTGCCGCAGAAGAAACTTCAAATCCAGCTAAAGATATGCCTAAAGGCATCATCACAGCTATGGTTATTTTGTTAATATTTGCTGTGTTTGTTTTATTTTTGGCGCCTGGTGTTGCCGGCTCTGAATTAATGAAAAATCACGGAGCACCTTTAGTAGGGGCATTACAAGTCGCTTATGGCGAAAACTCAGGTATAGCCACGTTTGTTAACATCGTGGGTTTATTTGGGTTAGTTGCTAGTTTCTTTTCTATTATATTTGCATACTCGCGTCAGGTGTTTGCTTTATCAAGAGCCGGGTATTTACCCCGTTTTTTATCTCTAACGAGTAATCGTAAAGTGCCTACTATGGCTCTCATTGTGCCTGGTATTTTTGGTTTCCTGCTTTCGTTAACAGGGCAAGGTGATTTAATGATTACTATGGCCGTGTTTGGTGCCACTATTTCATATGCATTGATGATGTTATCGCACATAATTTTACGTAAAAAAGAACCTGATTTAACACGACCATATCGTACTCCTGGCGGCACTTTGACTACTGGTATCGCTTTGGCACTGTCACTAATTGCCTTCGCGAGTACATTTGTTGTGAGCTTAGAAGCCGCATTATGGTCAGGGGTTTTTTATGCAGTTCTGGTTGCTTATTTCGTTTTCTACAGTCGGCACCACCTTGTTGCCAAGTCTCCAGACGAAGAGTTTGCGGCCATCAATGATGCCGAGTCTGAATTAAAGACTCAATAGTAGATAAGAGGGGAAATATCCCCTCTTATCGTAGTTCCCCTCTTACCAAGGATAAAATAATGTTGGATCCACGAGTAGTCAAAAGTGTTGCCGATGCTAAAGCGATAATCGAAGAACGAGGCTTAACCCATATCAAAGTCGGTATATTTGATAGTGATGGGATTATGCGTGGTAAATACATGAGTAAGGAAAAGTTTTTTTCTTCTCTGCATGATGGTTTTGCTTTTTGCGATGTCGTCATGGGATGGGATTCAAACGATGTGTTATATGACAATGTAACCTATACCGGCTGGCACACAGGTTATCCTGATGCGCCTGTACGTATTATTCCTAGTAGCTGTCGACCGATTCCATTTGAGGGGAATATGCTGTTATTTATCGCCGAATTTGAAGGTAAAGCAGAAAAGATATGTCCACGTGGCACCTTACAAAGAGTGATTAAAAAAGCTGAACAAATGGGCTTTAATGCCACGGCAGCCTTTGAATATGAATTTTTTATGTTTAATGAAACACCTGAATCAGTGCGTGAGAAAGGTTATAAAAACCTTACCCCCATTTCACCAAGTATGTTCGGTTATTCGGTTATCAGAAATTCGGTACACGCTGAATTATATCGCGACATATTAGCGCTTTGCGAAGAGATGGATATGCCAATAGAAGGCATTCATACAGAAACAGGACCTGGTGTTGTTGAAGTAGCATTAGCTCATGATAATGCCAGTGATGCAGCGGATAAAGCGGCGTTATTCAAAACCTTTATTAAAGTTTGGGCGCAACGTAATGACATGATGGCAACCTTTATGGCGAAGTGGTCCAGCGATTTGCCCGGACAAAGTGGTCATATTCACATATCACTAACCCACTTAGATGGTTCATCGGCCTTTTTTGATGCCGATAAAGAGCACAGTATGAGTGATATTCAACGTCACTTCCTCGCCGGTCAGCAAAGGTTAATGCCAGAATTTTTATCTATGATTTCGCCAACGGTAAACAGTTTTAGCCGCATGGTTCCGGGGGTTTGGGCTCCATTAGACGCCACTTGGGGGGTAGAAAACCGTACAACAGCCTTACGGGTTATCTCAGGTTCACCTAAATCGCAACGAGTAGAGTATCGCTTGGGCGCCGCGGATGCTAATCCATATATAGCACTTGCCGCTGCACTTGCTTCGGGTCTTTATGGTATTGAACACAAACTCGAGCCATTACCACAAGTTAAGGGCAATGCTTACGAACAGCAACACCCTGAAGAGCTAACGCTACCTGCAACATTATTTGAGGCAGCAGGTCGTTTAAAGCAATCAAAAGCGGCAAAGGAAATGTTTGGCGAGGAATTTGTTGCTCATTTTGCTGCATCGCGAGAATGGGAAGAGCGTGAATATCGCAAGCATGTATCCGATTGGGAATTATCACGTTATTTTGAAATTATTTAAGTGTAAAAAACATATGAACAATAAACAGCAAACCATCTCGCCGATTGACGGTTCAATATATGTAGAACGAGAGTTAGCCGATCAAATACAGATTGAACACGCCGTAGAACAAGCGGTTAGGGCACAACAACAATGGAGCCAAACCTCGCTAAGTAAGCGTCGTAGCATTTGTGTAGCCATGCTTGCAGCATTTGAGAAAAATGCTGATGAGATCGCCCAGCAATTATGTTGGATGATGGGACGTCCTATCCAATATGCTAAAGGTGAAGTCGCAGGAATGATTGAACGCGCACAATACATGATTGATGTTGCGGAAGAAGCTCTAGCGCCGATTGAGTTACCCCCACTTGAAGGTTTTACTCGTTATATTAAGCGAGAAGCTTTAGGTGTTGCTTTTGTTGTTGCACCTTGGAACTACCCTTATTTAACTGCCATTAATGCGATCATACCGGCGATAATGGCAGGCAATGCGGTTATTTTGAAGCACTCGGCACAAACACCGCTATGTGCTGAGCAGTTAGCAAAAGCTTTTACCACAGCAGGTATGCCAATAGGTGTTTTTCAGTATTTGCATTTGAGTCATAGTGATACTGAAAACTTGATTAAACAACCACAAATTAATTATGTGGCTTTTACCGGATCTGTTGCTGGCGGAGCCATGGTTGAAAAAGCAGCTGGCGGCCGTTTTATTGGTGTTGGTCTTGAGCTGGGTGGCAAAGATCCCGCTTATGTGCGCAGTGATGCTGATATTGATCTCGCGGTTGAAACTTGTATTGATGGTGCTTTTTTTAACTCAGGACAATCTTGTTGCGGTATTGAGCGAATTTATGTCGCGAGTAACATATTTGATGAATTTGTCACTAAAGCTACGGCATTAGTTAATAGTTACAAGCTTGGGCGTTCCGACGACCCAAACACCACCTTAGGCCCCGTAGTTAGAACAGGTGCCGCTGACTTTGTACGCGATCAGGTTAATGACGCTATAGCTAAGGGCGCTATTGCTCATATCGATTCCGCTAGTTTTCCACTTAATAAAGAAGGTACACCATATTTGGCGCCACAGCTATTGACCCAAGTTGATCACACTATGCGGGTCATGACCGAAGAAAGTTTTGGCCCTGTTGTTGGCATCATGAAAGTAGAAAGTGATGAGCAAGCCATTGCTTTAATGAATGATTCTGAGTTTGGTTTAACGGCAACAGTCTTTAGTCAAGACACTGATGCCGCATTAAACATTGGCGAGCAACTTGAAACAGGTACTTTCTTCCTCAATCGTTGTGACTACCTAGATCCTGCTCTGGCATGGACTGGCGTTAAAAATTCTGGTCGTGGTTGCACTTTATCTATTTTAGGTTATGGATCACTGACTCGGCCTAAATCTTTCCACTTGAAAATGCCTAGTTAAGGAAGAAATATGAATTTAGATAAATTTAACGCTAATTGGAACTATCCGACCAATATTCGACATGGCATAGGCAGAATTAATGAATTAGCCGCAGTATGTAAAGAGCTGGGTATGCAAGCCCCTTTATTGGTAACCGATCCCAGGCTGGCAGATTTACCTATGACTGAGCAAGCGGTCAATACTTGTAAACTAGCAGGATTACATTGTGGTGTATTTTCACAGATAAAAGCGAACCCGACCAGTGAGAATGTAGCTGATGGCGTTTCTGCATACAAACAAGGAGCCCATGATGGCGTAATTGCCTTTGGTGGTGGTTCGGCTCTTGATGTTGCAAAAGCGGTGGCGCTGATGGTTGGCCAAAACCGTCCTCTTTGGGATTTTGAAGATGTCGGGGATAACTGGACAAGAGTGTGCACCGAAACCATGGCGCCTGTTGTCGCTGTGCCAACAACATCAGGTACTGGCTCGGAAGTGGGACGAGCATCGGTGATTACCGATCAAGAACAACATCTCAAACGTTTGATCTTTCACCCCAATATGCTGCCATCTGTTGTGATCCTCGATCCTGAACTAACGGTTGGCTTATCCCCGAAATTAACTGCTGCAACAGGAATGGATGCACTTTCACATGCGTTGGAGGCTTATTGTTCAACGTATTATCACCCGATGGCTGAAGGCATAGCACTGGAAGCAATTCGTCTGATTAAAAACTATTTACCCCGTGCTGTTGCTTTTGGTGGTGATCTGGAAGCGAGAGCTCAGGTAATGGTCAGTTCAACCATGGGGGCGACGGCATTTCAACGTGGTCTTGGAGGAATGCACGCACTGGCTCATTCCCTAGGTGCCCTTTATGACAGTCATCATGGTTTACTTAATGCTGTGTTGATGCCGTATGTGCTTAAAGCCAACCGCAGTGTTATTGAACCTCGTATCGAACGTTTATCGCGTTATCTTGAGCTTGAAGATAGTAGTTTTGATGGTTTTATTAGTTGGGTCGTTACGTTACGTGCGGAGTTGGAAATCCCTCATAGTCTTGGTGAAACAGGGATTGATATTTCACAAATAGAAAAAATTGGACAAATGGCAGTGAATGATGGGGCTGCTGCTGGTAATCCAATTCTATTTACAGCACAACAATACTCGGTCATTTGTTTGGCTGCTATTAATGGTGACCTATAAAACGAACACCTAAGGCGCATTATGAAATTAGGAATATTAATTTGTGATGAAGTTCAGCAACAACTTCAACCAGAATTTGCTGACTATCCTGAAATGTTCAGCCAACTATTGCAAAGTGTTGATGAACAGTTAGAGATTGTATACTTCTCAGCAATCAACCATGACTTACCCAGCGATATTCGTGCCTGTGATTGTTACATGACGAGCGGTAGTCGCTATGGGGTCAATGATGATCAATTATGGATCCGAGAGTTGGAAGCATTTATCCGGGCACTTTATGATGCGGGAATAGGGTTTGCCGGCATTTGTTTTGGTCATCAGCTTATCGCCAAAGCATTAGGGGGGCGGGTTGAAAAATCGCCCAAAGGTTGGGGTATTGGCATGGCATTTAGCGACGTGATCACCACGCAGAGTTGGATGACAACTGCAAAGAATAAAATTAATTTAATCGTAAGCCATCAAGATCAAATAAGTGAACTACCCCCACAGACTGAGGTATTAATGAGTAATGACTTTTGCCCTTATAGCATGATAAAAGTTGCCAATAATTTTTTAGGACTCCAAGGACATCCAGAATTTAGCCGTGAGTATTCTTTCGCCTTAATGGACTCACGTAGGGATCGAATTAGCGCCGAGGTTATTGATGCTGGCAGTGCCACATTAACCCATGAAGTAGATGATGTGATGGTCATGCAATGGATAATTAATTTTTTAAAGCAAGTTCGTTGATGTTTTAAGAGCATCAGCCGCGTGGCATCAGTTTTTTCACATACTTACTATGGTTAATTTTTATAGGATGGATTGGTATAAGTGTCAACTTGACGGAACGAGATAATTTATTGATAGTGGTTAAATTAATGCTCAGTCTCAAAGTGTACGGAGAGTAGATTGAAGGAACAAAGAAAAGATAAATATTACTGGCTCATTGAGTTGTTGGCTTTTTGGGAAGGTGGTGTGAATGCTACAGATATAGCCAAGCATTTTAGGTTTACTAACAAACAAGGTAAACAATATTTAAGCCAGTACAAACAACGTTATCCAAATAATCTTTTATATGATCCAAGCCTAAAGAAATTTCAGCCCGCCGCAAGCTTTCAGCCTTATTACATCGAGCAAGTTGTGGGTGAATATCTAGACTGGCTAAACCATGTATCAACAGAAAGTGTGACAGTCGATAGTCATTTGACCGATACATCTACCCGTTTACCCGCTAGGCAAGTATCACCACAAACTATGCGCGCTTTGGTCTATGCAATTAAGCACAAGCAGGCGATAGAAACCCATTACGCCTCTCTCAATCATCCTAAAGGCGAGCCTAGGATTATTCACCCTCATACTTTTGTGAAAACCGGCCTGCGCTGGCATTTACGCGGGTACTCTGAAAAGCATGACGACTATCGTGACTTTGTACTCAGTCGCTTTAGTGACGACACCAGCCTAGATGACAGTCGTGACGATATAGTGCTAGCCCCCAACCCTAAGCTATCAAAACCCCAACAACAGCTGATTGCCGCCGACTACAACATGCAAAATAAGCAACTAGCACTGCGCACCAGAAGCGCCCTTGTTCATTATCTACTGCAAGAAATGCAAATAGACGTATCCCAAGCACACAACGCAGTAAAACAACCGTTAATAGTGACTAATTTACCCGAAATCCAATGCTGGTTATTTGATGAGGGTATCGCCTTAGTTGAGGAAATGATCAGGTAACAAACTTACCTGTTTATTATTCAGGGATTGTACTCTGTGGGAAATAGATTAGTTTTACATCATTCAAATCTTTAAAGAGATAGATATGTTAAGTAGCAAAGATTTAGAACAGATAACGTTGATTGAGCATTAGAAGTGTTCAATCAATGCACTCCTGCTGTAACCAGAACCAATGAATAAACAGGGCGTTTTTGAATGAAAGACCTATCCCCATCAGATCTAAAAACCATACTGCACTCCAAGCGAGCGAATTTGTATTATTTGGAGTATTGCAGGGTGATGCAAAAAGATGGGCGAGTATTGTATTTAACTGAAGCGAAAAAAGAGGATCAGTACTTCAACATACCTATCGCCAATACAACCGTTTTGTTACTGGGCAATGGCACATCCATTACACAAGCGGCAGTGCGGATGCTGGCACAAGCTGGGGTGTTAGTTGGTTTTAGTGGCGGAGGAGGTACGCCCCTTTATTCAGGTAACGCGGTGGAATGGTTTACCCCACAGAGTGAATATCGCCCCACTGAATATCTGCAAGGCTGGCTGAGCTTTTGGTTTGATGATGAAAAAAGACTCAATGCCGCAAAACAATTTCAAGCTGCTCGAATCGCGTATTTGTCTAAAGTATGGGGCAAAGACAAAGATCTTAAGAGTGAAGGTTTTAATTTAGACGATAACAACATTCAAACTGCTTTGGTAACATTTGATAAACGTACCACTGATGCTAAAAAGCCTTCAGATTTACTATTGACCGAAGCTCAGCTGACTAAAGTGCTATACAAATTTGCTGCCAATAATACCCAGCTAAAAGACTTTACTCGCCAGCATCAATCTACCGACAAAGCTAACGACTTTCTTAATCACGGCAACTACTTAGCCTATGGGTTAGCCGCCACCACTTTATGGGTACTCGGTATTCCTCATGGTTTTGCGGTCATGCATGGTAAAACTCGCCGAGGTGCGCTTGTTTTCGATATTGCCGATTTAATAAAAGACGCCATTGTCCTTCCCTGGGCATTCATTTGTGCCAAAGAAAACGCCACAGAACAAGAATTCCGTCAGCAGTGTTTACAAGCCTTTACCGATCATAAAGCGTTAGATTTTATGTTTGAGCAAGTGAAGCTGGTGGCACTACAAGGCAAGTCAGAACCTGGAGTGCACGACTGATGATGGTCACATTTGTCAGTCAATGCGAAAAAAACGCACTTAAGAAAACCCGCCGAGTGTTAGACGCCTTCGCTAATCGAATTGGCGACAACACATGGCAAACCGTGATCACCGAAGACGGCTTGCTCACAGTTAAAAAAATGCTACGCCAAACGGCGAGTAAAAGTACGGCAGTGAGTTGCCATTGGATACGTTCACGGGCGCGCAGTCAGTTTTTGTGGGTGGTGGGTAATCGACATAAATTTAATAGTGAAGGTGTAGTGCCTGTTAATAGTACAACTAAAGATATGAGTACCTTTATAGATAAAAATCAGTGGCAAACGGTTGATGTAATTAAATATGCCGCTGCTAT
>QIJM01000431.1 GCA_003232445.1 Paraglaciecola arctica | reverse complement strand
TTCGAGAAGCGTAAGTTATATGGTGCAAAGCAAGCAGTCGCAGATAAAACTCCTCATTGCTAAAGGTAAAGAACAAGGCTATTTGACCTTCGCGGAAGTTAACGACCATCTTCCTCAAGATATTGTCGATTCAGATCAGATGGAAGACATCATCCGTATGATCAACGACATGGGCATCAAGGTATTTGAAAGGGCTCCTGATAAAGATGAGCTTTTGATGCAAGAAAGCGATACTGATGATGAAGCCGCTGAAGCTGCTGCTGCTGCTCTTGCTACAGTAGAAAGTGAGATAGGTCGCACAACTGACCCAGTACGTATGTACATGCGTGAAATGGGCACAGTTGAACTTCTTACTCGTGAGGGCGAAATAGTTATCGCCAAACGTATCGAAGGAGGCATTAATCAGGTTCAGTGCTCTGTCGCTGAATATCCTGAAGCCATTACCCATTTACTTGACCAATGGGACATGTTCGAAGCAGAAGAAATTCGCCTTAGCGACATCATTATCGGTTTTGTTGACCCAAACGAACAAGACGTAGCGCCTACTGCCACCCATGTTGGTTCTGAGTTATCTAAAGAAGAATTAAAGGCTTCAGACGGAGATGACGAAGACGACGAAGAAGAAGACACAGGTCCAGATCCTGAGTTAGCACGTGAAAAATTCACCGCACTTCGTATTCAATACGGAAAAGCCCGCGATGTTATCGATGCAAAAGGCCGTTCACATAAAGAAGCCCGCGTTCAAATTAATGAACTAAGCGAAGTCTTTAAAGAATTTAGGCTCACGCCTAAGCAGTTTGACCGTATGGTTAAAAACATGCGTAGCATGATGAACAGAATTCGCGTGCAAGAACGCATCGTGATGAAACACTGCGTGAACACCGCAAAAATGCCGAAAAAAGACTTTATCAAAGCCTTTGCAGGCAACGAAACATCTACCGTTTGGTTATTTAAAATACTCGACTCTAACCTGCCCTATGCAGAAGAAATGCGAGAGCACCAAGAAGAACTTGAACGCGCTATTAGCAAAATGAATACGGTAGAAGACGAAACTGGGTTGATTATTGCTGATATCAAAGATATCAACCGCCGCATGTCGATTGGTGAAGCCAAGGCTCGTCGTGCGAAGAAAGAAATGGTGGAAGCCAACCTCCGTTTGGTTATCTCTATTGCGAAAAAATACACTAACCGTGGTTTGCAATTCTTGGATCTTATCCAAGAAGGTAATATCGGTTTGATGAAAGCGGTAGATAAATTTGAATATCGTCGTGGTTATAAGTTCTCAACTTATGCGACTTGGTGGATACGTCAGGCGATCACTCGCTCGATTGCTGACCAAGCACGTACTATCCGTATTCCTGTGCATATGATTGAAACAATCAATAAGCTTAATCGCATCAGCCGTCAAATGCTGCAAGAAATGGGTCGCGAGCCAACACCTGAAGAATTGTCAGAACGCATGTTAATGCCTGAAGACAAAGTCCGTAAGGTATTAAAAATCGCCAAAGAGCCCATTTCAATGGAAACCCCTATCGGTGATGACGAAGATTCACACTTAGGTGATTTCATAGAAGACAGTACTATAACGCAGCCTTTAGATTCAGCCACAGGTGGCAGCTTAAAAGACGCGACTCAAGAAGTGTTAGCTGGCTTAACCGCCCGTGAAGCAAAAGTACTTAGAATGCGCTTTGGTATCGATATGAACACCGACCATACGCTTGAAGAAGTAGGTAAACAATTTGATGTAACCCGTGAACGTATTCGTCAAATCGAAGCGAAAGCACTACGTAAATTACGTCATCCTAGTCGCTCAGAGCAGCTCAAAAGCTTCTTAGACGAGTAATCATCATATTGGAAAAAGCCCCTGTAATGTAGATTACAGGGGCTTTTTTGTCACTTATTCACGCTCAATACATTATCAGCAATACAAAGGGGCTGTACCAACTCCCGTGGGATCGGCAGTCGCTCTCTAATAATCTATATCACACCCCTAGGTCACCTTTTTTATATTCGATAGTCTTTTCTAGGCTTGTTATCTTTTGCGCTCTTGCATTTGGAGAGCCCGTGTTTCTGGCCAATAAATAATAGGCAGTAGGCACGATATACAGAGTGAGGAAGGCCGAAACTGTGACACCTGCAAATATCACCATACCAATTACCGTTCTGCTCTCAGCACCTGCGCCTGTGGCTAACACCAATGGTAGTGAGCTAAAGATAGTAGTAAAGCCGGTCATGACTATAGGTCGCAACCTTTGAGTAGCGGCTTTACGTAAGGCCTCTTCAAACTCAACCCCCGCATCCCGTAATTGATTGGCAAACTCAACAATTAAAATACCATTCTTAGCCGCTAAGCCGATTAACATGACCAAACCAATCTGACTGTATATATTCAAAGTCATGCCGGAAAAATACAAGCCAATGAACGCACCAACCAAGGCTAAAGGCACGGTTAACATGATCACCAGTGGCTGGATCCAATTTTCAAATTGAGCGGCTAAAACCAAATAAGTGATAGCTAAGGCTAAGGCAAAAATAAATAAGATAGAGCTGCCTGACTCCTGATACTGCTGAGACTCTCCTTTGTAATCGATAGCCACTTCTTCAGGTAGCTCAGTATCCACAATGTTACGTAAATATTCTAATGCTTCACCTACTGTATAACCGTCGGCGAGGTTGGCACTAATTGTAATACTGCGCATTCTATTGTATCGATTAAGTCTCGACGAGGTGGCATTTTCACTCACATTCAATAAGTTATCTAAGGGGATCAATTGATTAGATTGAGTCGAACGAACATAAATATTTTCGATGCTCGAAGGACTACGATAATCTTCTTCCCAGCCTTCCATAATCACATCATATTCTTGGCCTTTATCGAGAAAGGTTGATACTCGTCTTTGACCTAACATAGTCTCAAGGGTGCGGCCTATATCACTAATAGAGACACCTAAATCAGCGGCTCGGCTCTTATCGATATTGACCAATAATTGTGGCCATGTTTCTTTATAATCAGAGTCTATTCGAACCAAATTAGGGTTTTCTCTCGCCTTAGCTAATACAATATCTCGCCATTCTACTAACTCTTCATAGGTATTACCCTGCAACACAAATTGCACCGGTCGGCCTAACCCTCGCCCACCAATCCCACTGCGCATAACAGCAAAAGCTCTGACGTCGGGGATATTGACCAATTTACCACTGATTTCATCCATCAAATCAAAGGTCGAGCCCTGCTTATCTGAACCAATAGGGGTGCCAACTATGGCAATACCGGCAGTGCCACCAAAACCAGGAGTACGCACAAGGATACGTTCAGCCTCACCGGTTTCTATATAGGGCAACAATATACTCTCAATCTTTTTTAAGTTGGCGGCATTGCTCTCAAAACTTGCCCCCTCTGCACTTTGCATAAGTATAAAAAAATTACCTCTGTCTTCTTTAGGCACAAATTCACTGGGTATTATTTGTACCAATTTAAACAAAGCCACTATGCTACCAATCACCAGCAAGCTCATTAACCAGGGTTGGTGTAAGGTTGTACCTAAACCGTTAAAATAACCTTGTTCAATCTTTTTAAACTTAGTATCCACCCAATGCGCAAAGCCTGAGGGTTGACTGCGTTTTTTCAATAGTTTAGAGCACATCATGGGTGACAACGTTAAGGCAGTGATGCTAGAAAAAGCCACCGCTGCAGCGATAGCCAAAGCAAATTCAGTGAACAATCGACCAATATTACCTTGCAAGAATACCAAGGGTACAAATACAGAGATTAATACTAAAGTCGTCGCTATTACCGCAAAACCGACTTCTCTTGCCCCTCGATAAGCAGCCAAAATAGGAGGTTCGCCCATTTCTATACGCCGAGAAATATTTTCCAACACAACTATGGCGTCGTCTACCACTAAACCTATCGATAAGACCAAGGCTAACAGGGTCAATAAATTAATAGAAAAGCCCAAAGCATACATGACGATAAAAGCCGAAACCAAAGACACAGGCACAGTGACTGCTGGGATAAGTGTCGCCCGTACATTGCCTAAAAACACATAGATAACTAACACTACCATCAAGATAGCAATCGCCAAGGTTTCATATACTTCGTTTATTGACGCTTCAATAAACACCGAAGAATCATAACTTGAAACGATAAAAATATTATCTGGAAGAGTCTGTTCGATACGGCGAATGGCTGCTTTTGCCGCTCTGGCCACTTCTAGTGTATTAGCCTTTGACTGTTTAACAATGCCTAAACCAATCATGTTTACGCCGCCGCCACGAAACTCTGTTTCATCATCTTCGGCGCCTAATTCAACTCGTGCGACTTCTTTTAATTTCACTAAATAACCATCAGCACTGGCCTTAATGGTTAGGTTGCCAAAATCTTCCGGACTGAGAAAACTTCTGGCGACTCGCACTTCAAAATCCCGGTCGACAGATCCCACTTCACCGGCAGGTAGTTCGACATTTTCAGAGCGTATGACATTCTCGATATCGGTCACGGTAATTTCTCTGGCAGCCATGGCATTTCTATCTAACCACACCTTCATGGCGTAGCTGCGTCCTCCGCCTAATCGCACACGTGCAACGCCTTCTGCAACAGATAAACGGTCGACTACAAATCTATCCGCATAATCTGTTAATTCCATCACCGATAGATTATCGCTACGTAGGTTATACCAAATGATAACGTTTTCATCTGAGTTGGACTTAGACACCTCAGGTGGTTGTGCTTGATCAGGCAGGTTATTCAGTACTCGGCTAACCCTTTCTCGTACATCATTCGATGCCGCATCAATATCTCTGGACAAATTAAATTCAATACTAATAGACGAGCGGCCATTGCGACTACTGGATTCAATATTTTTAATGCCTTCTATGCCACTAATACGCTCTTCTATTAGCTGGGTGATACGCGTTTCTATAATGGAGGCCGAAGCTCCAGGATAATTAGTATTGATCGAGACTATAGGGGGGTCGATATCAGGATATTCACGCAATGATAATAAACTGATAGAGGCGACACCGAAAACCACGAGTAACAAATTAACAACTGATGCAAAAACTGGGCGTTTAACCGCTAAATCTGATAGAAACATAGATTACTCTTTTATCTCATCAGCATTCAGAACTTTGACTTTTGATCCATCCCTTAATTTCAATGCCCCCTCAATCACCACCTGTTCGCCTTCGTCCAAACCTGAAACAATTTGCACTATGCCAGGTTTACGCAGGCCTATTTTCACTTGCCTTTCCGTTACCATTCCATCTTTAACTACAAACACAAAATGCTTGTCATTTACTGGTACTAAACTAGCTTCTGGCAGGACTAAGGTAGTCAACAATTTTTTCTGTAACTTAATCTGTAACAGCATACCTGGGCGTAATTTAAAATCTTGGTTGTTGATGTTGGCACGAATTTGAAGCGCCCGAGTTACAGGGTCAACCCTAGAGCCTATACTGACTATCTGGCCTTCGAATGTTTCATCTGGATAAGCAATGGAAGTCGCACGGATATTTTGACCGATGGCCACACTGGGTAAGTGTACTTCGGCAATATTAAAATCGACTTTGAGAATGGATAAATCATCTAAAGTGGTAATGACATCACCTGGCCTGACTAACGCCCCAACACTGACTTGACGTAGTCCCAATAAACCATCAAAAGGCGCTCTCACTTCGAGCGCAAGCATCTGAGTTTTTAATACATTCATTTCAGCTATTAGGGCATTGACTTCGGCTTGTTGCTCATCTAATAGTTGTTCAGACGCGACATTATTTTTAGCTAGGTTGGCGACTCGCTTCAATTGGCGGTTTGCTTCCTGTAAATCAACGTCTAAGGCCGCTAATCTCGCTTTTTCTTCTAAGTCGATTAAGGTCAGTAATACTTGGCCAGCTTTGACTTTGTCACCATCGTCAAAATTAATTTTCTGAACGATATCAGAAGTTTGTGTCGTTATAAACACAGACTCATTTGCTTTACCCGTGCCTAAAGCTTCAACCACCACCTCAAACTCCTGTTCAGTGGTACGATACACTTTCACCAAAGTGACACTAGCTTGTCTAACTTGCTGAGACACATCCTTTGGCAGATACAAATACGCCACTAAACCTAAGCATAAAATAACAGCCATTAATAGCGGGGAAAATTTTAAGCCTTTAGACATTTGATGACCTATTAAAATATAGAACTGGATAAGACCTTTAAAGCAGATGATAAATTACCAGCAATTACAATTAATCATGGAGGATCAGAAAATTAATGCGATAATAAACCATACTTATACCGTTAGTGTACATAACATTGTGCTGAATAGATTATTAGTAGTCGTAACAATTTTTGTATTTGGGTGCAGTAGAGACATCCCTGCCGACCCCATGTGCCGAACGAGTGTATTATATACAGATACGCAGCCCTCGGCAGCAGCCTGTCTTATAAAATCAAACGCTCAACTATTAGCAGTCAAAAACCATGATGATGATGGTTGGAATTTACCCACTCATAAACAACACAAATCAACTAGCGCTCAATGTACTGCGCATCGAGCGGTTTGGAAAATAACCGGGCTAAATGTTGAAGTCGGTAAGTTACTGTTTACTGCCTCAAACCAAACTCAATATTTTGCATGCAAACTAACAGATGACTTTTCTAGTCAACTGGAGCAATTTTCTGTTCCATCGTGGGCCAAACGCAAAACCAGTAATATTTCTCTGATTGACCCATTTGACACACAACAGCAGCAGTGGATAAACGACATCAATTTGGTTGATTTGCGTGAAGCGTATAATCAATTAGAGTAATCTTTGGTATAACGTCGGCTAAAAGCAGCGAACATTCATAAAATCACTCGTGCCATATCAACACTTTTAATCGTCATTACGCGACTTTTAGCAACCAAAACCACCAAATAACAGTATAATCCCTGCAATATCAGAATTTTAGAGATTATTTCTATGCCTCAATACACAGCCCCAGTTAAAGACATGCAATTTGTATTACATGACTGGTTAAACCTGTCGGAACATTATCAAAAATTGGGATTAGAAGATTTTGATCAAGAGTTGGTCAATGAAATTTTACTCCAAGGAGCAAAATTTGCTGAACAGATCATCGCCCCGCTAAATCGAGAAGGTGACGAGCAAGGTGCCAAACTAATTGATGGAAACGTCACTACCCCTGATGGGTTTGCAGAAGCTTATAAGGAATACGTAGCGAACGGATGGAATGCTATGTTAGGAAGCGCTGACTATGAAGGGCAAAATCTGCCAAATACTGTAGCAGTGCCAGTACATGAAATGTTGGATTCAGCCAACTTAAGTTGGCGCTTAACGGGGATGCTTAACGAAAGTGCCATATTAGCCATCACTAAACATGCAAACGATGACCTTAAGACAACCTATCTAGCCAAACTCATCTCCGGTGAATGGACTGGCACCATGTGTTTAACAGAGCCTCAAGCCGGGTCGGACTTAAGCTTATTGAGTACTAAGGCGATACCAAATGAAGACGGTAGTTTTAGTATTACCGGTAGCAAAATATTTATATCTTCTGGTGATCACGATTGGACCGACAATATCATCCATTTGGTTCTTGCTAGACTCCCAGATGCACCTCCGGGTGTGAAAGGCATCAGTTTATTTTTAGCACCAAAATTTTCTCCTCTTAATGACGGTGGCATAGGCCAAAGAAACTTGGTAACTGTGGGCAGTATAGAGAAAAAGATGGGGCTTAAAGCTAACCCCACTTGTGTGATGAATTTTGATGCTGCGCAAGGGTTTTTAGTAGGTGAGGCAAATAACGGCCTTGCCTGTATGTTTACCATGATGAATGACGCACGATTTCAAGTAGGCATGCAAGGCCTCGGCATTGTAGAAGCGTCCTATCAAGGTTCTTTGGCCTACGCTCGGGAACGGTTGCAATCCCGTGCACCTCAGGGCGTACAGGAACAAAATAAAAAAGCCGATCCTATTATCCATCAACCTGACGTTCGCAGAATGTTACTTACCCAAAAAGCCATAGCCGAAGGCTGTCGTGCTTTGGCACTGCTCTATGCTCAGCAAATGGATATAGAACGATTTGGTAATGATCAAGCAAAGCATAAAGCAAAAAATGTTATTTCCTTTTTAACGCCTATTGTTAAAGGCTTTATGACAGATATGGCGACTGAGATGAGTAACATTGGTATACAAGTCTATGGTGGTCATGGCTATATTCGCGAATGGGGAATGGAGCAACTCGTCCGCGACGCCAGAATTACCCAACTGTATGAAGGAACCAATGGCATTCAGGCTCTCGATTTAATATCGAGAAAACTTGCCCGCGACAAAGGCAATATGCTGGAAGATACATTTGCTTTGTTTAACAGCAAAATCGAACAAATGACTGATATGGGCATGAAAGAACAGGCCTCTGAATTGTTAACCGAATGGTTTAACGCTGCAACTGAACTAAAACAACAAAATGCCGTTGACTTAGCAGGAACCGCATACGACTTTATGCACTATAGTGCTTACTGTTTATTAGGTGTGATTTGGTTAAGTATGGCGGATACCGCAGAACATTCAGATAACGCTAGTATTAAATCAGGAAAGAAAAACACCTGTGAATTTTACTTAAAAAGATTGCTGCCAAGAAAAGATGCTTTTAAAGCCAACCTGTTTAGTGGTGCTGATGATTTAATGGTAGTGACAGATATGGAATTTGATTATCAATAATAACAATTAAGTTTTATATCAATCCATCCTAACAATGAGCCACTAAAAACAAAAAAGGCGGTTGATGTAAATCAACCGCCTTTTTTAATGGTCTTGGAATTACGCTTTACGGCGAAATCCAGCAAAAGCTAAAACAGCAATAGCCAACATGCCTAGAGTAGCGGGAGCAGATACTTGTACACTTTGAGTAGCGCCT
>QIJM01000542.1 GCA_003232445.1 Paraglaciecola arctica | reverse complement strand
CAAATAATAATAGAGGCGGCTGAAGAATTGGCACAGACCTGCTAAACCCGCTTATTAGTTTTTGTTCTTCAATAATTTTTTTTGTTCCCTGCGCAGTTTAAAAAACGCTGATAATTTATCCCCACACTCTTGTGCCAATACGCCACCTTTCACCTCAACGCGATGATTCATTCGAGGGTCGCCGAGTAAATCGAGTAAACTACCTGCAGCCCCTGTTTTAAAATCTGACGCGCCAAATACTAAACGATGAATACGACTGTGGATCAATAAACCTGCACACATAGAGCAAGGCTCAAGTGTGACGTACAAACTACTGTCAACTAACCGGTAATTCTCTAGGTTTTTCCCTGCTTCACGAATAGCCATCATCTCTGCATGTGCAGAGGGATCATGCAAGCTAATTGATTGATTCCAACCTTCTCCAATAATCTGATTATCTTTTACTAATACCGCACCTACGGGGATCTCACCTTGCTGTTGTGCGTTGTCAGCCAACTGCAATGCGTGGCGCATCCAATATTCATCTTGTTCAGTACTCAATGGTTATATTTCTCGATTATTGGTTAATTACATTATTAAATTAGTCATTCTCGCCAAAACAAAAGACTCAAATATAGCTAAAACACCTTAACTATATGATAAATATTACTTTTTAATTTTGGCCAATTATTTGCTTTGTCATTAGCATAAGCATAAACTTTTTATAATTCGTATCAAGGTAAAGGGGATAAAACATGGATATGACCGCCATCGCAATAGTCGCTTTAGTGTGTTGGGCAATAGTCGAACTAGTCAATGGGCCAAAAGGCAAAAAAAAGGACACGGCACAAGTCAATCAAACCCACGAGCTAGAGCGTGCAGTAGAAGCTATGCGTGAGCGTATTGAAACCCTAGAAAAAATCGTTACCGACGAAAAATACGATCTTAACCGTCAATTTGATGATTTGAAAAAAGATAAGGTGGCTTAAGATGTGTAATCGAATTAAAGTTTGAAACTTGAAATTAAAGATCGAAACTAAATAATCATTCGAATTAGCTGATCAGTTGTTGTTTAAAATATTAATCAAAGGATGTCGTTTTCCTAATATGGGCGCAAGCATACATACTCAGTAACTTATTTTGTTCTGCTTTAGATAGGTTGACTAATCTAGCTTGTAAATAATCAGTAGCGGCTTGGGAGTAATGCTCAGAATCGGCATCATCTCTAACGATAGTGTTGTCATCGCTGCCGAGCATTTCTGCTGCAACAGGGCCTGTGGAAAAAGATTGATATCCTTGCAGTATTTCCTGATCGATGTGTCCAGCCACTTCTTTTGCGGTGCTAAACTCCGCTGCCAGTACTTCACCAAAATGAATATGTACCCTGCCCTTTTGACCGGTGATGCCGTTGACTATGCTTCTCACATCTTCGTTATCTGGCTTGTCGTAACTGCCTTCATGTTCAACCTTTTGTAGTTCTTTGGCTTTATTGATATCGCAGGGATCAAATTCATAGGATATGGATACAGGCACAATGCGTAAGCTACGAATATATTCAGAAAACTCAACGCCTTTAGACTTATTTAATGCCAACATAGACAAAATAGCGGGATTAGTGATGTCGTTACCGTCTTTTGCCCGCCCTTCTTTTTGTGCTATCCAAATATGCTGCTGCTCAGTATTGAGAGTAAATTCAATGTATTCGCTTAGTAATTTTGCTGCCGATAGTTTTTCACGTCTGTCTGTGGCTGAACGTTTGACAATAAAACACTTATTTAGCCTGATAAGATCAGCTACCCATTCTTTTTTAAGTAAATTATCACCTACCGCTATGCGTACAGTGTCTTGGCCATTGACATGTAATGCCCAATTCACAAAAGTCGGATCTAAGGCAATATCTCGATGATTGCTCATAAACAAACAAGCCTTAGATAAATCCAGTTTGTTTAAGCCACTAACGGTGAACGACTCGGTTGTAGTATTAATCATTCTCTGAATATAAGGCTCAATCAAACGTTGAAACCCCCTAAGCGTAGTAATTTTGGTCATTTGTTTGATGATGTAGTGACGAGTAAAAAAACCTAGAGCCGGACGCATAAAGCGCGGCCAAGCACTAAATTTAAAGGCGACTATGCTATCGATAAATTCTTTGTTATTAAAAAGCTTAGGTAAAACGGCAGATAAATCTGCGTCGTCAAAGGGCCGAATTGAATCAAACTTAGTAGGCATTTTAATCTTCATCTAATTGCAAGGTGTGCCAGTTAACTTCTACTTGCACATGTTCAGCGGCCACAAATGCGGACTCACCACTCAAGGTAATGGATAAGTCCATAGTGCGAGCAAGCAGACCACTCAACGCTTGGACTTCTTGCCAATCAAAACTGAGTACATTCACCGGTAAGGTACTAAATTGTGCTTGTGACTGTTTCCACCATGCATTAGATTTTGAATTAAAGCTGTACACATAGGTTCGTTTCGCCAAGCGGCAGCTTTTTTTGATCCGTTCAAAACTTGGCTCACCAACATCGACCCATAGATGTAGCTGATCATCTAAACCTCGCAACCAGATATCAGGTTCCTCAATCGCACTTAAACCTTTAGTGAAAGCCATTAGGTTTTCGTGGTCTTGATAGGCATGCAAACAAAACACTAAAACACGCACCATCATCCGTTCTTTGGTTTCTGATGGGTGTAATGCAACGGTTAAATTGAGAGAATCAAAATAGTCATGATTGAGATCAGATACAGATAGTTTGAATTTATAAATGGTTGGCTTAATTGCCATAGGTACATCCAAAGTATTAAGGCGTGCCGGTAAGGCCGCCTGTTAAGAGAGTTTCATTTCAATCAGCGAGGCTTTAAAGCCCAACTTTTCGTAGGCTTTCAGTGCAGAGTTATTATCCGCATAGGCATCAAGATAAAAATCCTGCATTCCTTGGGCTTTTCCCCAATTGATTAATACTTGGATGACCAATTGATTGATCCCCTGCCCTCGGTGGGTCGATGCAACGTACATAAATCCAAGGTAAGCATGAAAGTCATGCTTCAAATGTGCTTTTGATTCTCTGATGCGAGCATAACCAGAGCCCACGATCACCCCATCATCTTCAACCACCATTACGCTAGAACTGTCGCCATCAATTAACGCCCCGATATCGTAATAACAAATATATTCAGATTTTAAACAATCATTAAAGGGTCGCTCTGTAGCGATGATACTTTGCTCAAACTCTCTCAATATCGGCAAGTCTGCTTGTACAGCTGCTCTTATTATTAGGTCACTCATAGGGCGTTTGGCCTTCTTAACTTATCTATCCAACTGGGCATGTTAGCCTTTCATATGTCGTCGACATATGAAAGGCTAACATGCCCTAATAGGTTATTCCCACTCAATAGTAGCCGGTGGTTTTCCTGAAATATCGTAAACCACACGGGAAATACCATCAATTTCGTTGATAATACGATTCGATACTTTACCTAAGAAATCATAAGGTAAGTGTGCCCAGTGTGCGGTCATAAAATCTATGGTTTCTACCGCTCGTAATGACACTACCCAATCGTATTTGCGCACGTCCCCCATCACACCTACCGATTTAACCGGCAAAAATACGGTAAAAGCTTGGCTGACTTTTTGGTACAGATCGGCAGCATGTAATTCATCAATAAAAATCGCATCGGCACGACGTAACAAATCACAATATTCTTTTTTCACTTCACCTAAGACCCGCACACCTAAACCCGGGCCTGGGAAAGGGTGGCGATATAACATGTCATAGGGCAAACCTAGCTCTAAACCAATTTTTCGGACTTCGTCTTTAAACAATTCACGCAATGGCTCCACTAGCCCCATTTTCATATCTGCGGGCAGTCCACCAACATTATGATGAGACTTGATCACGTGGGCTTTACCTGTGGCAGAAGCAGCAGACTCAATCACATCAGGATAAATAGTGCCTTGCGCCAACCACTTGGCATTGACTAACTTTTTAGACTCTTCGTCAAACACTTCAACAAATATACGGCCAATAATTTTGCGTTTGGCTTCAGGCTCAGAAGTGTCAGCTAAGGCGTCGAGAAATCTATCTTCTGCTTCAATTTTACGAATATTCAGACCAAAGTGATCACCAAACATATCCATCACTTGTTGGCCTTCATTAAGGCGTAACAAACCGTTATCAACAAATACGCAAGTCAGGTTTTTACCTATAGCACGATGCAAAAGCATGGCCACAACAGAAGAATCAACACCACCGGACAAACCCAAAATAACGTGGTCATCACCGATTTGTTTTTTCATTTTCTCTATTGCATCTTCGATGATCGCTGCAGCTGTCCACAGCTTTTCACAACCACAGATATCTAACACGAAATGCGATAAAATGCGTTCACCTTGACGTGTATGAGTGACTTCAGGGTGAAATTGCACACCGTAGAATTGTTTTTCTTTATTCACGAAAGCGGCAAATGGACAGCTATCAGTCTTGGCGGTGGTCACAAATCCCGGAGGCGCGGCGCTGACCTTGTCACCATGACTCATCCAAACATCAAGCAAAGCATTGCCGTTGACACCTACGTGATCTTGAATGTTATTCAACAACGCCATATCAGCCACAACTTCCACCTGTGCGTAACCAAATTCACGTTTATTTGAACCTTGCACGGCACCGCCAAGTTGCTCAGCCATCACCTGCATGCCATAACAAATGCCTAATACAGGCACACCGGCTTGATACACATACTCTGGTGCTCTAGGTGAGTTTTCAGCATGCACAGACTCCGGACCACCAGATAAAATAATACCGTTGGGGTTAAACTCGCGAATTTGTTGTTCGCTGACATCCCATGCCCAAAGTTCACAATAAACACCAATTTCTCGGACTCGGCGCGCAATCAGCTGGGTGTATTGCGATCCAAAGTCGAGGATCAAAATACGTTGGTCATGGATATCTAAGCTCATCTGGGCACTCTTTTAAAAAATAGAATATGAACGCTGTTTGACTAACAAACAACGTTCATTTGAAATAATACACACTAACCTAGGCGGTAATTTGGTGCTTCTTTAGTAATGCTCACATCATGCACGTGTGACTCTCCCATACCAGCTGAAGTCACTTTGACAAACTGTGGTTTAGTGCGTAATTCTTCAATAGTAGCGCAACCTGTCAAGCCCATTGCTGAGCGTAAACCGCCCATTTGTTGATGGATAATGTTGGAAATAGGCCCTTTATAGGCCACTCGACCTTCGATGCCTTCTGGGACGAGTTTTTCAGCACTTTTACTGTCTTGGAAATACCTATCAGATGAACCATTATTTTGATCCATTGCACCCAAAGAACCCATACCTCGATAGGATTTATAATAACGGCCTTGATATAATTCAACTTCACCCGGCGCTTCTTCGGTACCTGCCAACATACTTCCGACCATCACTGAGCTAGCACCCGCGGCCAAAGCTTTTGCAATATCACCAGAAAAGCGAATACCGCCATCAGCAATCACCGGTACATCCGTACCTTTAAGAGCGTCAACCGCATCTGATACCGCAGTAATTTGTGGAACACCACAACCTGTCACAATACGGGTAGTACAAATTGACCCTGGACCAATACCCACTTTAACTGCGTCAACACCAGCATCAACCAGAGCTTTGGCACCCTCACCTGTAGCAACATTACCTGCAATGAGCTGCACATCGGGATAATCTTGACGCACCTTAGTCACTCGGTCGATAACACCTTGCGAATGACCGTGCGAGGTATCAATCAGCAATACGTCAACACCTGCGTCAATCAAAGCTTTAATACGTTCATCGGTTCCCGGTCCAACACTGACCGCAGCCCCAACACGTAAACGACCCAATTCGTCTTTACAGGCGTTAGGCTTGCTTTCTGCTTTTTGAAAATCTTTAACGGTGATCATGCCAGTCAGCTTGAAGGTATCGTCTATTACCAGAATTTTTTCTATACGGTATTCATGCATTAACTCAAGCACTTGTTCAGACGGAGCGCCTTCTTTGACTGTGATCAAGTCATTTTTCTTAGTCATAACACTGGAAATAGGTTTCTCTAAGCTATTTTCAAAACGAAGATCACGGCCAGTCACTATACCGATTAGGTTGTTATCTCCATCCACTACAGGGAAGCCAGAAAAGCCGTGCCTTTTACTCAAGGCATTAATTTCGCCTACTGTGGCTGTGGGTAGAACAGTAACGGGGTCAGACACCACGCCACTTTCATATTTTTTCACTATCCGTACATGTTCGGCCTGTTGTTCTGGCGTCATGTTTTTATGAATAAATCCAATGCCGCCTTCTTGCGCCAATGCAATAGCTAAACGCGCTTCAGAAACAGTGTCCATTGCGGCAGAAATTAGTGGGATATTTAAGCTAACACCACGGGTTAATCTGGTTTTAAGATTGGCGGTATGAGGGAGAACAGTTGAGTGCCCAGGCACTAACAAAACATCGTCGAACGTAAGGGCTTCTTTAGCGATCCTTAACATGCAATATCACCTATAAATGCGGTTTTAATTGCGGCGCAATTCTAGCGGCTTTAGGCATATCCGTCTAGATAAATATCAAAGGATATATTAAATCAGGTAAACTTCTTGGCAATGTTTTATTAGAGATCCCAGCAATCAATGTTTCCTGCTCAAACCACCGCAAAAAACATCCTGACTGTTAGTAAACTTAACCGCTTAGCCCGTTCGGTCTTAGAAGCTGAAATCGGGCAGATCTGGCTGTCGGCTGAAATCTCAAATTTTGTCGCTGCTAGCTCCGGTCATTGGTACTTCACCCTTAAGGATGATCGCGCGCAAGTCAAAGGTGCGATGTTTAAAGGTGCAAATCGCAAAGTGCAACAAAAGCCTAAAGAAGGTGACAAAGTTTTAGTCAGAGCAAACATCGGTTTGTATGAACCCAGAGGTGATTACCAAATCATAGTTGAGCATATGGAGCCTGAAGGTGAGGGGCAACTTAAACAACAATTCGAAATGTTAAAACGGCAATTAGCCTCTGAAGGAATATTTGCCCAAGCATACAAAAAACCAATACCCGAGGCGGTATTAAAAGTAGGGATAGTGACCTCACCGACTGGTGCCGCGTTGCATGATATTTTGACTGTACTGCAACGCCGTAACCCTGCTATTGAAGTGGTTGTTTATCCTAGCCAAGTACAAGGTGATAGCGCAGTTTCACTGATTTGTGCCGCTATTACTCAAGCCAACCTGAGAAATGAAGTGGATGTGTTAATTGTTGGCAGAGGAGGCGGTTCTTTAGAAGATCTCTGGTGTTTTAACAATGAACAGGTGGCCAGAACTATATTCGCTTCTACCATTCCCATAATAAGTGCGGTTGGTCACGAAATAGATGTGAGCATTGCTGATTTTGTGGCTGATATGCGTGCACCAACACCTTCAGCTGCCGCCGAGTTGGTCAGCCAGGATCAATCTACTTTGCACAATAAAATCTTAGTCTTACAAGACAAGTTGGTGAAAGCCTTTACTCGATTGCAACAGGAACGGTTTCACCAGCATCAGACTGTAAAACAGCGATTACTGCAAAACCATCCGCAAAAGCAGCTTAAACAAAAAAGTCAGTATGTTGATCAACTACAAGCCACTTTGCAATCTGCAATCAAACAAAGACTGACTCAGGCGAAACAACAGCAACAACATAGTCATAATCGACTTTCTTTATCCTCGCCCCAGAAGATGCTGCAACGTCATCAACTAGGATTGCAGCAGCTGCAGACTAAACTACAAAGAAGTTGCCAACAGCTAGTAGATAACAAAAAGCAAAAATTACTTAATAGTATGCATTTATTGGATACCGTAAGCCCACTAGCCACCTTGGCAAGAGGTTACAGCATTAGTTTTAAGCAGGGAGAAATAATCAAAAGTACTCAACAAGTGCAAGTGGGCGATATGTTAGTGACACGCTTAGAAGACGGAGAGATACGCAGCGAAATCAACCAAATAAAAGGCCAATAACTACAACCTAAAAATACGATGCCAATTCATAACTGGCGGCAAGCGATGGTTCGTTTTATTATCGAGGATTAGTAAGCGAGTACTTCTAAGCCTTTATTAGCGACTAAATTTAATAATTTAAGCGATGTACCTTTGGGCGATTTACTACCTTGCTCCCACGATCTAACAGTCGAAGGACTGATATTTAAGTAAGCAGCAAAGACACTTTGACTCACATGAGCATTCTCTCGAATGGCTTTGATATGCGCAGCATCATAACGCTCAACTTCAGGTAAGCATAACGCATCAAATTCTCTCATGGTTTTAACGTCCATAACTCCTGCATCGGTTAAGCCTTTGGCCGTGTCGTGCATGACATCTAAAATACTATTACTCATGATTTTTTCACCTCTATTAATTCATTGACTTTAATGGCTTGTTTAAGCTGTTTATCTGAATAGCTCAATAAATCTTTCGCCATTAATTTCAGTGCTTTTAACTCTTTTTTATCGATATTATCTTTTTGGTTTTTCGCAAAACCGAACATGAAAAAGGATTTATCCTCCACCTAAAAGGCAACAATAGTGCGCAGTCCTCCGCGTTTGCCTTGTCCTTGAATGTCTGCACGTTTTTTAAAAACATGGCCGCCCAAATCACCATCATGTAGCCCATCTTCCATTTCAGTTATTGCCTCTGTTAAGGCTTTGTCCGTTAAACCTTCTTTCTCAGCCCACTTGTTGAACCATTTTGATTTGAATATGCGCATTAATACCTCTTTCCTTAGACTGAACTATAACACTAAGTGGTATAGTTTTCACGTATTAGATTATCACCTCGATATTTTTTGTACACTTTATGACCAGCAAAGGTGATGACTGAAAAATGCTTCGCATGCGGGATCTCCGCTTCGCTGCGACCCCTTACGGAAGGCGTTAGGCAGCTAAAGAGACAAATATGCAGACGACTAAATATT
>QIJM01000585.1 GCA_003232445.1 Paraglaciecola arctica | reverse complement strand
AAATTGCATCAATTACGACAGAAACCTCAATTGAACCGCCAACGGAAGTAGCAGAGCCTTCAACTATCGCTATGTTTGCTTCATTCGGTTTGTTTTTACTGTGGCGTCGTAAAAAATCTGCATAAATCACATAATAGATTAGAAAAACCACTGAATAATGTGGTTTTTTTTTGTCCGTTAAATAACGATACTAATTGACAGGAAAAATGTTTAAAAATAATATTAGATACTTAGTTCAAACATCACAAGAGCATTCGAACTAGATGAAGTCACTATTGAATCCTGTTGTATTATTTAAAAACTCTTTATGTATCTGCCTATGCATAATGTCGTTTATGGCACAGTCTGATACTGCGGAAGATTATGAGAAGGCCCTGATATCATTCAACCAAGAGGAATTCAGGGAGTCTTACATACATTTAAAAAATGCGTTGCAAAAAACACCTGGGCATTTACCTTCAAAGTTATTAATAGGTAGAATTTTTTTAATCGATGGTTATCCAGATGCTGCTATAACCGAATTTGAAGAAGTAGTGCAAGCTGGAGCTGACATTAATTTGGTCGTCCTTCCTTTGGCAAACGCCTATTTAATGAAAGGGCAGTTTGAACAAATCATTGATCTAGACATTCCACGAAATGCTAACCGAGCAACTCAGATCGATATTTATCTGTTAAAAGCAAACGCATATATCCAGCAAGATAATTATACTTTGGCCGAAAGTCAGTTTCGACATGCAAAACAAAAATTTGGTGATGATATCAGAGTGATAAATGGGCTTGCCCAGATGGCTCTATTAAATAAAGATTTTGCTAAGGCGAGAGAAATAATTAATCAGGCTTTAGCTATCAACCCATCAAATGCACAAAGTAAACTGGTAAGCGGGCTAATATATCAAGCTGAAAAGCATTATGGCAATGCGTTGATTGAATTTGAAGCGGCCTACCAAAACTCACCTGAAGACCCTGCTATTATGCGTGCATTAGCCAACAGTTATGCACAGACTGGAAACATACCCAAAGCAAGTGCACTGGTAAGTGAAATCGAAGTCCAAGGCCTGGGCAGTTTACAAACCAAATTATTAAAAGCACGCCTTTTAGCCATGTCTGAGAAAAATAAAGAAGCGGATGTTGTATTGTCTGAATTGAGCCAGACTTTAAGTCTCGTAGACAAGGGAGATGAACGGTACATTTCTAAGATTAGTCTCGTGGCAGGGATCACAGCTCACCTTAACCAAAATTATGATGTGTCTGTCCGTGAACTGAGTCGCCACCTGAATAATGAAGAACCGTCAACCGAATTAATTGCAATGCTGGCTGAGGGATATATTCGTACCAACAATAATAAGGCAGCAACACAGTTGCTAGAGCGCCACGAAAATCTAGTTTTAGATAATATTCAGATAGCTTCATTATCTTGTGATCTATATTTGTCTAGTAACAAAGTTTTTAAGTGCGATTCATTAGTTCAACAATTAAAGCAACGCCACGGCGAGGCGCAATACATATTATTACTCGAAGCAAAATTGCTTAACCGTCGCAAACGTCCAAAAGATGCATTAAATATCCTACAAACCAAATTAGCAGATAATAAAAGTACCGATACAATTTTGTTTAGAACTGGCCTCCTAGCAAGCTTAGGCAGGTACAAAGAATCACTGATAGATGCTCAAATCCTGCTTGCAATCTCACCAGAAAGATTGAGTTACCTTAACCTCAATATTGATTTGTTTATTCGATTAGAAGACTTTGAGCAAGCTAATGTGTTATTGCAAAAGGTGCTACAACAAGATCCCAACAATTTAGCGGGCCTTATTCACCAGAGCCGAATCCGATTTGCTTTTGCAGATTTGCAAGGGGCACATGCAAGCATTCAAAAAGTACTCGCTATGGACAAAGCAAACTTTTCAGCTTTATTACTAAGCGGCCAAATACTTGTCAAACAAAACAGACTGGATGATGCAATAAACCAGCTAATAGGAGCAAAAACAGTAGATGCTACTAGCGCTTCTCCTCGTGAACTATTAGTCAGCATATATAAGCAACAAGATCGATTAGATTTAGCAATTAGTGAGTTAGATCAGTTACTCAAACTTCGCAGCTTAGAATCTGAATACATTCATGAAAAAGCAAAACTTTATCTCGCTCTAAACCAGCCAGAAAAAGCAAAGAGAGAGCTCGACATACTGTTTTTCCAATGGACGGAACAACCTAAAAAACTGGTTCAACTCAGTCGCTTACAAATGACAAACAACGATACTGAGGGCGCTGAGTCCAGCTTAAAAGCAGCTCAGAAACAAGCTCCAAATTATTTAATTGCTCAACTTGAATATACCGAATTACTATTGACTAAAAAGGCATTTTCAGAGGCCTATACTCACATCAATAAAATGCAAAAATCTTTCCCTAATAACGCTAATGTTCACTTAGTAAAGGGACGTTATTTCAAAGAAACAGGGAAGTTAGAAAGCGCCTATCTACATTATTATAAAGCCTATTCTCTATCTGATAACTTTACAGCAGCCTTGATCGAACTTTATAAACTCGCTAGCCAAAATGTACATCGTACAGATATTATGAATATTTTTAACAAGTTGATTGAATCACAACCAGAAGCTCATTTTAACCGGCACTTATATGCTGATTTATTGTTCCTAGAAGGGGATATGTCTCAAGCGAGCAAACATTACGAAAAGTTAATTCTGGTAGATGGTTTGCCCAATAAGGCGAATATCTATAACAACTTAGCAAACATCGTTAGTAGTAGCGATATTGTTAACGCAATGTCTTACGCCAAACAAGCCGTTAACTTAAACCCGAGTTCCTCATCTATATTAGACACCCAAGGGTGGCTATATACTAAGAACAATAATCCACAGCAAGGTCTAAATATCCTTAGACAGGCTTTTACCCTAAACTCAGATAGTCCTACTATACGTTACCACCTAGCCTACACCTTGAATAAGCTTGGCAGAACCCAAGAAGCTAAATCAGAACTTGCGTTAGCGTTACGCTCAGACCAAGAATTTAAAGAGAGAGCGCAAGCACAAACTCTATTACTAGAGCTAGAGCTCTAATTATCACTCCAAGTCAATTTAGATATTATACCAACCCATCCTAACAATTAGCCACTCAGAGTGGCTAATTGTTAGGATGGATTGGTATTAGAACTAGAAACGCCCTTTAGAACGGGCTCTACGAATTTAAGTGTGAAACGACAGGATATAATAGCTTAGTAAATTACTAAGCCATTTTCATCGACGTCTACTTTAATAACCGCATCAAAAGCCAAATCACCAGACAATATTTTCTGCGCTAATGGGTTTTCAATTTCAGTCTGGATCGCCCGTTTCAAAGGTCTTGCACCATAAACAGGGTCGAAGCCTGCATCTGCAATTTTATCTAATGCTGCAAGGCTCAACTCCAATTTATAGCCTTTATCTGCTAAACGTTCTCTCAAAGACCTCAGCTGTATCTTCGCTATTGCAGTGATCTGCTCTTTACCCAGAGGATGGAAAACAACAATATCATCTACTCGGTTCAGAAACTCTGGTCGAAAATGTTCGCCAACAGCGCCCATTACTAAACTTTTCATTTGTTGATAATTACTTTCACCGCTGATCTCTTGAATAACATCTGAACCAAGGTTAGAAGTCATAATGATCACCGTATTCTTAAAATCGACAGTCCGCCCCTGACCATCAGTTAACCTGCCATCATCCAATACCTGAAGTAAAATATTAAATACATCAGGATGGGCCTTTTCCACCTCATCGAGCAAGATAACTGAATAAGGTTTACGCCTGACCGCTTCCGTTAGATAACCGCCCTCTTCATAACCAACATAGCCTGGAGGCGCACCCACCATACGGGATACTGAGTGTTTTTCCATAAATTCAGACATGTCGATGCGCACCATGGCATCTTCAGTATCAAATAAGAAATGCGCTAAGGTTTTGCAAAGTTCTGTTTTACCAACACCCGTTGGCCCTAAAAATAAAAAAGAACCTATAGGCCGGTTAGGATCGGATAACCCAGCTCGTGAGCGGCGAATAGCGTTGGCTACTGCAGTCACAGCTTCGCCCTGCCCGACTACGCGTTGATGCAAAGCCGTTTCCATTGACAGTAACTTAGCTTTTTCGCCTTCAAGCATCTTAGACACGGGGATCCCTGTCCAACGGGACAACACATCGGCAATTTCGTTTTCAGTTACCTTATTCTTCAACAAGGTTGTTTCTTGAGTTTCCGACTCGGTGGCTAATTCTAGTTTAGCTTCAAGTTCGGGAATTCTGCCATACTGCAATTCAGACATGCGACTTAAATCAGAGGCTCTTCGGGCAATTTCTAAATCTAATTTCGCTTGTTCGAGTTCAGAACGTATCGTTTGTGTACCCTGCATAGCTTGTTTTTCTGCCACCCAGATAGTTTCAAACTCTGAAAATTTATGTTCTGCTTGCTCTCGCTCTAATTCGATTATTTCTAAACGTTTGTGACTCGCCTCATCCTTCTCCTTAGCAAGGGCTTGCTCTTCGAGTTTAAGCTGAATGATCCGCCGTTCAAGCTTATCCATATCTTCCGGTTTAGAGTCCATTTGCAAACGAATACTCGATGCAGCTTCGTCAATAAGATCAATGGCTTTATCAGGTAATTGCCTGTCACTAATATATCTATATGATAAAGATGCAGCGGCCACAATAGCCGGATCGGTTATCTCTACAGAGTGGTGTAATTCATAACGCTCTTTTAAACCACGTAATATGGCGATGGTATCTTCCACGCTAGGTTCTTCTACCAATATTTTTTGAAAACGACGTTCAAGCGCGGCATCTTTCTCAATATATTGGCGATATTCATTTAAGGTAGTGGCACCAACACAATGTAACTCTCCCCTTGCCAATGCAGGCTTAAGCATATTGCCTGCATCCATAGCCCCCTCACCTTTACCTGCACCAACCATAGTGTGCAGTTCATCAATGAATAGGATCACCCGACCTTCTTCCTTACTCAGTTCGTTAAGCACTGCTTTTAAACGTTCTTCAAACTCCCCACGAAATTTTGCACCCGCTATCAGTGACCCCATATCAAGGGACAACACACGTTTGTTTTTTAATCCTTCTGGCACTTCGGAGTTAATAATACGCTGAGCTAACCCTTCAGCAATAGCCGTTTTACCCACGCCTGGCTCACCAATTAGTACTGGGTTGTTTTTAGTTCGGCGTTGCAACACTTGGATGGTACGACGTATTTCATCATCCCGCCCGATGACGGGATCTAGTTTGCCTTGTTCGGCGCGCTCCGTTAAATCGGTGGTGAATTTGTCTAGCGCTTGACGAACATCTTCAGCGTTAGGATCGGTGACTTTTTGCCCTCCACGCATTTTCTCTATGGCTTTTTCAATCTTTTCTTGATCAGCACCGGATTGTTTAAGTAGCTCTCCTAAACTGCCTTTATCTTGCAAGGCCGCCAGAACAAACACCTCTGATGTGATGTAATCATCTTTACGCTTTTGAGCTATTTTGTCGCTTAGATTAAGCAGTACAACCGAACTTTTCCCCAGTTGTACATCTCCACCTGTACCTTCAACTCGAGGTAACTTGTCTATTGCCTCTGACAAGGCAGAACGCAAACTATTAACGTTGATATTGGATTGATCAAATAACGGACGTACAGAGCCACCTTGCTGGTTAAGCAAAGCTGTCATCAAATGTACAGGCTCGATGTACTGGTGGTCACGCCCCAGTGCCAAAGATTGTGCCTCTGACAGTGCCATCTGAAATTTACTGGTAAAACTATCTAAGCGCATAATATTGCTCCACTACGACTTTACATAGCTTGGTTATGGGTACAATTTACATACTAATCAAGTGTACTTAATAAAGTCATCACTTATAGCATGGATAAAATTCCAGCCAAACAAAACACATCCATAAACCAAAGAATAGATTATTAGTATCTGATAATTAAAAGAATTCACTGATGAAGATCAATCAAGATAAATAGCGCTGACTATCCTGCCCGTTGTGGCAATATGATTTGCCTCGGAGGAGGCTTGATGTGTGGCCCGGCGGTGAGAAAAAAACAAGTCAGCTTGTTGATAAGTACAATATTCGCCACCGAAAACTTGTGTTATTCCCAGAGCCAACATTTTTTGCCTAGCGATGTAGTACAGATCAGCAAAATATTTATTATCTGTAGTTAGGGCATTACGGCTAAAAGCTTGAGAATAATTGATAAACGTTTCTTTTACCTCTTTTCCTACTTCAAAGTGTCTTTGGCTAATGGCCGGCCCCATCCAAGCCATTAACTTGTTTGTATTAACCGGCATTTTCGACACTGTATTTTCTATCACACCGTCCGCTAACCCACGCCAACCAGCATGCACTGCCGCAACACAGGTACCTTGTTGATCGCAAAACAAAACGGGTAAACAGTCTGCAGTCATAACAGCGCAGACTTGACTTTTCCTAGTGGAAAAACAGGCATCTGCTTGAAGCGCTTCATCTGCAACATTGCCATTTATATCTAAGTCTACACAGATATTACTGTGGGTTTGATTTAACCAGATAAAGTTCTGATGATTAGGCAATAGTTGACGGTTTTTATTGACTAAATCTTTGTCGTCGCCAACATGTTGAGCAAGATTAAACGAATCGTAAGGTGGCTGGCTAAAACCTCCACTTCTGCAACTAGTAAAGGCTCTAATATTATTAGGCGCTGGCCAATCTGGATGAATATAATTCTGCTGTAGCAAAATTACACTTCTCCGCTGCCATGCTCAGATTTGTCTTCTCTCAATACTGCTAGCAGTTCAACAAAATCTTCCGGTAGTGGAGCCTGCCAACTTAACCATTCTCCCGTTACTGGGTGAGTTAATTCTAGCTGGATTGCATGCAGAGCCTGACGTCGGAACATTCTTAACATGTTCACCATATTCTCGTTACAGGCTTTTGGTGGTCTTGGTCGACCGCCATAAGCTTGGTCACCCACCAAGGGATAACGTAGATGCGACATATGTACTCGAATTTGGTGTGTACGCCCAGATTCCAGCTTTAATCTAATATAAGTGTGAGCCCGAAATTTTTCTTTTACCCGATAATGAGTCATGGCAGGTTTGCCTGATTCACGCACAGCCATATTGGTACGTTTAGTCTGATGACGGCCAATCGGCTCATCCACAGTGCCACCCGCGACCATAGTACCTACAACAACGGCCTCATATTCTCGGCTAATTTCTCTGGCCTGCAGCTGTTCGACTAAATGGGTTTGTGCAGGAATCGTTTTCGCTACTACCATTAAGCCAGTCGTATCTTTATCGAGTCGATGTACAATACCTGCACGTGGTACGTTAGCAATTTCCGGTGCATGATTGAGCAACGCATTCAGCACTGTACCGTCACTGTTGCCAGCCCCAGGATGCACCACTAAGTTCATAGGTTTGTTAATGACCATAATATGTTCATCTTCATACACAATATTTAAGTCAATTTCTTGACCCTGATGTTGAACCTGGATTTCAATTTGAGCATCAATCTCAATATGCTCTTCACCTATCAATTTTTCTCTAGGTTTGTTCAATATTTGCCCATCTACTTTGACGTAATCAGCCAAAATCCATTCTTTTATGCGTGATCTTGAATAATCAGGGAACATTTCGGCCAAAGCTTGATCTAATCGTTTGCCAAACAAATTTTCAGGCACATTTGCCTGTAATTGAATTTTTTCATGTGGGGTAGACATGCTTTAAACATCCTGAAAGTGTTTCGTAACGATTTATATGTGCATAGCCCAATTTGCTGGGGTAGAATGCGCTGCAATTATCGATTTGGTAAAACACTATTCTAACGGATTTTTAGCCCTAATGAATCATGCATAACCAATCGAAATAGAAATGAGAGTAAATAAGAGCAATATGATCAGTAAAATCAACCTAAGAAATATTATATTAACCAGTGTTTTAGTTGTTGTGGCTGGATGTTCATCGGCCCCAGAGGACGAAGATGTCAACTTAGTCCTACGCAACAGAAGTGCCCAAAGTCTATATGACGACGCTAAAGAAAAAATGCGCCTTGGAAACTTTAACGCTGCAACAGCCGCCTTAAGTGCGTTGGACTCACGTTTTCCGTTTGGACCTTTGTCACATCAAGTCCAGTTAGACCTTGTTTATGGCTATTACAAAACGGGTAAAACAGACGAAGCTTTGGCCACTATTGATCGATTCACTCGACTCAACCCTAACCACTCGGATGTTGATTACGCTATTTATATGCGTGGTCTAACGAATATGGAAGTGGATAGTAACCTCCTCCAAGAGTTAGTGGGTATTGACAGATCTGACCGAGATCCTAGTAACTCTCGTCAAGCATTTAATGATTTTAGACGTTTGATTGAGAAGTATCCAAATAGTAAATACGCCGCAGACGCGCAAAAACGTATGTTGTATATCAAGAGCCGTTTAGCGAAATACGAGATAGTCATTGCCCGTTATTACATGCGACGCGACGCTTATGTAGCAGCAGCTAACCGGGGCAGGTATGTGATTGAACATTATCCTGATACTAGGCATGTGCAAGAAGCACTTGAAATTATGGTCGAATGTTACGACCAACTTCAGCTAGACGACCTAAAAAACAACACGATGAAAACCCTTAAACTGAATTATCCAGATAGCAGTTTTATTAGTTGATAATATTAAGTCAAGCTATAAACGAAGTAACGTGTATCTGAGGTATTAGGTTCAACAAACTTGGGGATCCAAAGCTTTGAGGAGGTTAGAGACCTCCGACTACCCGATTATATACCCGTCTGCCTGTTTGTTGACTGCCCAGAAATACTAAAAGCTCTAACGTAGGCGGAGCTTACACCCAACAATAAAACGACTATTGTGAAAAGAGTCACTATTTTGTAAAGATTCAATTTCGATCAACTCAATTTTGCTTGTAACGGCTCAGAAATGAGCACTACCGTATCGCCTTATTAATTTACTCGGGATAACATTTATTCTGCGCTTCATTCGCATTAGGATTAACACAAAGAGCATCCATGACAACCCAATACTGCCCCCGCCACCGCTGGTTTCTGGTATTACTGGCGTGGAGTTGGGGTCATTAGGATCTGTGCCAGCCTCGAATTCTGCAATGTTGCTGCTACCATCGTTATCAGCATCTTGCTGCGCATCACTGCCATCAAGTGGATCCAAATTATTAGCCGTTTCGTAAG
>QIJM01000389.1 GCA_003232445.1 Paraglaciecola arctica | reverse complement strand
GAGGCGATACAACAAGTTGAGATGCAGGTTCCAGACAAGATAAAAGATAAAATTGAAGCTGTTTTAATGGAGCGCCACTAATAAATGAATTCCAGAATAATTGGTACAGGTAGTTATTATCCCAGTGATGTAAGAACCAATGCAGACTTGTCGGTGATGGTTGATACGTCAGATGAATGGATCACCGATCGTACTGGGATCAAAGAAAGACGCATCATTGGCGTAAACGAAACTGCTGCGACTATGGGCTTTGAAGCCAGTAAAAAGGCATTAGAAGCTGCGGGTATTGATGCCAAATCTTTAGACATGATTGTATGTGCCACCACAAGTGGTCGTTATGCGTTGCCTAGCACGGCCTGTGAAATCCAAAAAGCATTAGATGTCGATGGTATACCTGCATTTGATGTGGCGGCTGCCTGCGCCGGTTATTGTTACGCGCTCAGTGTGGCTGATCAGTATATAAAAAGTGGTATGGCTAAACGAATATTGGTGATAGGTACAGATTGCTTGAGTCGAATGATCAGTCCTGAAGACCGCACTATGGTGATCTTATTTGGCGATGCAGCTGGCGCCACTATTATTGAGGCAAGCGAAGAGCCCGGTATTTTATCAACCCATATTCATGCCGCTGGCTCTTATGGTGACTTATTGACCATAGGCAACCCGCAACACGGTGATGAGCAATCTGTTCATGAAAACTGGGGCAGCATGAAAGGCAATGAGGTATTTAAAGTGGCCGTCACTAAGTTAAGTGAGGTCGTTGAACAAACTTTAGCTGCCAACAATATGCAAAAATCAGATTTGGATTGGTTAGTCCCACACCAAGCAAATTTCCGTATCATTAAAGCGACGGCGAAAAAATTGGAAATGCCACTTGAGCAAGTAATAATGACTCTTGAGCAATATGGCAATACTTCTGCTGCTACAGTGCCCACTGCGCTTGATACTGCTATTCGAGATGGCAGAATTAAACGTGGACAGAACCTGCTTTTAGAAGCTTTTGGTGGTGGTTTTGCTTGGGCATCTGCACTAGTACGTTATTAAAATATCATTTTTAGAGAACCAATTATGAGTAAACAAGCATGGGTTTTTCCCGGTCAAGGATCCCAGACTTTAGGCATGTTAAGTGAACTGGCAGCCGAATATACAATTATTCAAGATACTTTTGCCCAAGCCAGCGAAGCCTTGGGTTATGACTTGTGGGATGTGATACAAAATGATGAGAAAAAGCTCAATCAAACCCATATTACACAACCCGCTTTATTAGCGGCCAGTTACGCGATTTATAAGCTGTTATGCGAAAAAGAACTCAGTCAACCGGCATATCTTGCTGGGCATAGCCTAGGAGAGTATTCCGCTTTGGTATGTGCTGGCGTCATAGACTTTGCTGATGCTATTAAGTTGGTTGAAGCTCGTGGTCAATTTATGCAACAAGCGGTGCCTGCTGGAGTAGGTGCGATGTATGCCATTATTGGCTTGGATGACGACAAAGTGGTGGCAAGTTGTGCACAGGCTCAAGCAGAAACCAATGAAATAGTGGCTGCAGTCAATTTTAATTCACCGGGGCAAATTGTGATCGCTGGGAATAAAAACGCTGCAGAAGTGGCCGCTAATTTGTGTAAAGAACAAGGTGCTAAACGAGCATTACCATTGGCCGTTAGTGTGCCGTCGCATTGTGCATTGATGAAACCAGCAGCTATACAGTTGGCACGTTTGCTTAAAGATATTCAGTTTCATGCAGCTAAAATACCCGTTATCAATAATGTAGATGTGGCTTGTCCAACTGAGCCAAATGCGATTAAACAGGCTTTGGTTGAGCAATTATATAGTCCAGTACGATGGACAGAAACAGTGACTAAGTTAATCGAACTTGAGGTTGAAGCTTTATTAGAAGTGGGATCCGGTAAGGTGCTAACTGGCTTAACTAAGCGTATTGATAAACGCTTGAGTTGTACGGCGATTAACACAGTTGAATCTGTTAATTCATTGATTTAATTATTTATAATATTATTTGTAGAGAGAATATATGGCTACTTTAAATGGCAGTATTGCACTGGTAACAGGTGCAAGTAGAGGAATTGGCAAAGCGATAGCTGAGCGATTAGTTGCCGATGGGGCAACCGTTATAGGTACTGCAACATCTGAAAAGGGCGCTCTTGCAATCAGTGATTATCTGCAAGGTAGTGGTGAAGGTAAAGTGCTTAATGTTGCCGAACCTGATTCGATGCAAGCTTTGCTGACAGATATCACGGAAAAGCATGGTGCTGTGGATATACTGGTCAATAATGCTGGGATCACTCGTGATAATCTACTGATGCGTATGAAAGACGACGAATGGCAAAGCATTATGGATACTAACTTGACTTCTATTTTTAAAATGTCTAAAGCAGTGCTGCGCGGCATGATGAAAAAGCGCAAAGGGCGCATTATTAATATTGGTTCAGTGGTTGGCTCTACTGGTAATGCTGGTCAAGCCAACTACGCTGCTGCAAAAGCAGGAGTCATCGGTTTTAGTAAGTCTATGGCCCGTGAAGTCGCATCCAGAGGCATTACCGTTAATGTGGTCGCTCCAGGCTTTATTGATACCGATATGACAAAAGCATTAACTACTGACCAAAAAGAAAGTATATTTAAAGATATTCCAGCAAATCGTTTAGGTGACCCAAAAGAAATAGCTGCGACGGTTGGATTTTTAGCCAGTGATGACGCTGCATATATCACGGGTGAAACGATACACGTCAATGGCGGCATGTATATGGGGTGAAATGTGATAAAGTTTGCAGTATTGATGCTTTATTAAACGAATTAATATTTACTAATCGGTGAGTGGTTAGACCAGAAGAAAAGTTGAGCCTGATACTTGCAAGGGGCCACTTAGCTGAATACACTACTCGCAAATTTATATCTAGCGACTTAAAGGAAAACTAGAACTATGAGTACTATCGAAGAACGCGTAAAAAAAATCGTTATTGAACAACTTGGTGTTAAAGAAGAAGAAGTTAAACCAGAAGCTTCTTTTGTTGATGATTTAGGTGCGGATTCACTAGACACTGTTGAATTGGTAATGGCTCTTGAAGAAGAGTTCGATACTGAAATCCCAGATGAAGAAGCTGAAAAAATTACCACTGTTCAGTCAGCTATTGACTACGTTAACGCTAATAAAGACGCGTAATTTTTTTACAACGGCCCTCTCTGGGTCGTTTCTTTTCAAAATAAACATAGATTCATAGTTAAGCGGAGTTCAATGTGTCTAAACGTCGCGTTGTTGTGACCGGTCTTGGTATGCTTTCCCCTGTTGGCAATACGGTAGATTCTACTTGGAAAAATATTCTTGCTGGTAAAAGTGGCATTGCATCTATCACCTCTTTTGATTCTGCTTTGTTTACTACTCAGTTTGCTGGTGAAGTCAAAGACTTTGATGTTGAACAGTACATTCCAAAAAAAGAAAGCAAAAAGATGGATAGGTTTATCCAGCTAGGTATTGCTGCGGGCAAACAAGCCCTTGAACATTCAGGCTTGCAAGTCACAGATCAAAATGCAACGCGAATTGGTGTGGCTATTGGCTCTGGGATCGGCGGTTTGGGTTTAATTGAAGAAAATCATCGCCGGATGCTTGAATCAGGTCCACGCAAAATTTCACCATTTTTTGTTCCTGCCACTATTACTAATATGATTTCGGGATTTTTCTCGATATTTGAAGGACTTAAGGGTCCCAATATCAACGTTGTCACTGCGTGTACTACTGGGGTTCATAATATTGGGATCGCTGCCCGTATTATTGCTTACGGGGACGCTGATGCGATGATTGCCGGTGGTGCTGAGTCAACGGTGTGTGCTCTAGGTATTGGCGGTTTTGCTGCAGCCCGGGCTTTATCTACTCGTAACGATAATCCTGAAGCGGCTAGCCGCCCATGGGATAAAGATAGAGATGGGTTTGTAATGGGCGAGGGTGCAGGTGTCGTGATGTTAGAAGACTATGACTCTGCAGTAGCGCGGGGTGCAACTGTTTATGCTGAATTGGTTGGTTTTGGTATGAGTGGCGATGCTTACCATATGACTTCGCCGCCTACTGACGGCGAAGGTGCTGCAGCGGCCATGGTCAACGCGATTAACGATGCGAAGATTGCCCCTAGCGAAATTGGTTACATCAATGCACATGGCACTTCTACTCCAGCAGGAGATGTGGCGGAGGTCGCAGCGATTAAACATGTGTTTGCTGAACATGCCAACAGTGTTTTGGTTAGTTCCACCAAGTCGATGATTGGACATCTACTTGGCGCGGCAGGCTCGGTTGAAGCCATATTTACTATATTGGCACTACGTGACCAAATTGCGCCACCGACTATCAATTTAGATAATCCGGGTGAAGGCTGCGATCTTGATTTTGTTGCTCATACGGCCAGACCAGTGAAGTTGGATTATGCCTTATGTAATTCTTTTGGTTTTGGTGGGACGAATGGCTCATTACTGTTTAAAAAACAGTAGGCAAAACTTAGCTTTTGAGTATTATTGAAGATCTTTTAGGTATCTAGACGCAAGAATGAATGATTGTTAACGGTTGGCAACAGCAACATATAGAGATTGCAGACAGAGCCTTTCAGTATGGTGATGGCTGCTTTACTACTATGGCGTTTAGAAACGGTCATCTTGAGTTTTTTGATGCTCATATTGAACGTCTAAAATGGGCGTGTAAAACGCTGTATATAGATTTTGATAAATGGTCAGAGTTAGAACGTTGCATGGTTAATTCATTAAAGTCCACTGCAGACTGCGTAGTAAAAGTGATAATTACCCGAGGCGAGGGCGGCAGAGGTTATAGTCCAGTAGGCGCCGCACAGCCTAGTTTTATTATTACCCAGCACACTATCCCATCACACTACAGCTTATGGCAAACCGATGGCATTAAATTAACCATTAGCCCCATTACGTTAGCTTGCCAACCTTTGCTTGCAGGTATCAAACATCTAAACCGTCTAGAGCAAGTATTGGTCAAGCAGGCACTGGCACAAACTAGTTATGATGATGCGATTGTGTGTGATACCCAGCAAAAAATAATTGAAACCTCTGTAGGTAATCTGTTTTGGTACAAAGACAATGTCTGGTATACCGCAGACCTTTCGGGGTCAGGGGTTGAGGGGGTTATGCGTAACCATGTTTTAGCTGTTATGCAAGAAAAAGGACTGGAATGTCGGGTGGTTAAGCAGGACGTCAGTGTTTTATTTAGTGCCCAAGAGTTGTTTGTTTGTAACTCTTTAATGGTGTTGGTTCCGATAGTGAGTGTGTTAAATCCAATCAACCAACAACGCAAAGACTATCTTTTTGATCAAACAAAACAGTTACAGCATCATGTTCAGCATATAATTAATTTAGAGGCGATGAAGATTTAATGAAAGCAGTCAAATGGTTATCGATTTTTGCAGTGATGTTCGGCATTGTGTTTGTCGCAACCCTGTTTCATTTTGACAAAAAAGTACATCAACCACTTAATCTCACTGAGGCAAGTATATATCAGGTTAAATCAGGTCAATCTGCGAAAGGTATCCTTAATCGATTAAAAGAGCAGGGTATCATCACCGATAATATCGGCCTTAAAATTAGATTAAAGCTAGAACCAGAACTTACCAATATCAAAGTAGGTACCTACGAATTGCTACCGTCAATGAGCGCCTTAGACTTATTGGAATTGTTTTCTAGCGGTAAAGAGCTGCAATTTTCAATCAGTTTAATTGAAGGGCTGAATTGGCGGGAGTGGTTATTAGTTTTAAAATCCCATCCACAGATCAAATTTAACCATGATTTTCAACAGCAGCTTGACATTTTAGCCATGCAATTGCCTGAGCAGTCGATTGAAGGATATCTATTACCGGACACCTATTATTTTGTAGCGCAAACAAAGGCGATTGAACTGGTCAAGCGTGCTCATTTAAGGATGCAACAATACTTGAATAAGGCATGGCAGAACCGTGCACTGAATTTGCCCTATGCTTCGGCTTATGAAGGTTTGACTATGGCGTCCATCATCGAAAAAGAAACGGGCGTGGCAGATGAACGGCCACGAATTTCTGGGGTATTTGTTAATAGACTTAATCTGAAGATGCGCTTACAAACAGATCCTACGGTTATTTATGGCATAGGTGAGAGTTTTGATGGCAATATCAGGCGCAAAGATTTAAAAACAGCCACGCCTTATAATACTTATGTTATTAAAGGCTTACCGCCAACGCCTATCGCCATGCCAAGTAAGTTAGCCATTGATGCTGCTTTTAATCCGATTGCCACTGAAGAGTTGTACTTTGTATCTAAGGGCAATGGTAGCCACAAATTTTCAACCACTTTACAAGAACACAATCTTGCAGTGCGCAAATATCAATTAAATAAATAAGAGAGTCATAGTTGCAAACATCAGGTAAATTTATCGTTATTGAAGGCTTAGAAGGTGCTGGAAAGAGCAGCGCAGTAGCGATATTGACTCAAGTCATTCAAGCAGCGGGTCATACTGTGGTCAACACCAGAGAGCCTGGCGGGACGGCTATGGCTGAAGCGATCAGAGATGTAGTCAAACATGACTGGCAAGGTGAAAAAGTCACGGTAGAAGCTGAGTTGTTATTAATGTATGCCTCAAGAGCGCAATTAGTGCAAAACGTTATACTGCCTAATTTAGAAAAAGGACATTGGGTGCTTGGAGATCGGCATGATATGTCCTCGCAAGCTTATCAAGGTGGCGGTCGTCAGATTGACCAGAACATGATCGAAAGCCTAAGAGCGATCACCTTAAAAGACTTTAGACCTGACTTTACCTTATACATGGATGTTGAACCCAAAGAAGGACTTAAACGAGCAAAAGGCCGAGGTGAGCTAGACCGCATTGAACAAGAAGATGTGAGCTTTTTTGAGCGAACCCGAGAACGTTATTTATTATTAGCACAGCAAGATAAGCATTGTGTGGTGATCAATACCATGCAAAGTATGCAGGCAGTACATAAAGATGTTGAGCTAGCTATCAAGCAATTTTTGGAGAATTAGGTGTTTCCTTGGTTAGACACTTGTTTTAAACAGTTAGGCAACAGGATTGCAGCGGATAAGCTACATCATGCCTTGCTTATTCAAGGCCCATCGGGATTAGGTAAATCAAGTTTTGCTTTGCAGTTAGCTCAGTTGCTTTTATGTAAAGCTAGGCAAGGGGATAAGGTGTGCGGTCAATGTCAGTCTTGCTTGTTAAATGCTGCGACCACGCATCCTGATTTACATGTGGTGGGATCTGAAAAACAAATTGGTGTTGATCAGATACGCGATGCCATCAAAAAATTAGTCAGCTCTGCCCACATGTCTGGGGCAAAGGTATTGATTATCTATCATGCACACACCATGACCGAATCAAGTGCTAATGCGTTACTCAAAACGTTAGAAGAGCCTACTGGCAATACGTTTTTGTTACTTACCACTGATAAGCCTGAACGCATATTACCGACAATCAAAAGTCGCTGTGAAAAGTTAGCTTTACCTTTACCCAGTTTAGATTCGACATTAACTTGGGTGAAAACCCAATACGATGCTGATATTGATATCAATTTTGCCAAGTTGTTTAGTGCCCGCCCGCTGGCATTATTAGCAGAATTACAAGAAGAACAAAGCTTTACCTATGAAATATTTAGCGCTGGGCTAGACGCTTTGTTGCAAGGACAAACTAGTGCCATGCAACTGGCAATGGCTTGGCAAGATAGTGCCGATAAAGTGCTTAAATGGACGCAATATTGGGCAAGGCAGCAATGCACCGAGCAGGTTTCTGAAACGGTTTGGCAGCTTAACCTACAAGCAACTAAAGTTACCCAGCAATTGCGCAACCCAGGGGTGAGTAAAACCTTAGTCTTAACCGAACTATTAGATAAACTTGCCTTAGTAAAAGCCGCATAAACCTAACGCTATAAAAATGGAATAATTACGTGTTTGTTGATTCACATTGTCACCTAGACCGATTAAATAAAACCCCAGAAGAACTTTTAGACGTGCTCAATTTCGCAAGAAATCGAGGTGTTGAACACTTTTTATGCGTTTCGGTATCTGTCAAAGACTTCCCTGCCATGTTGCATACCGTCAAAGGGTTTAATGATGTATCTGTTTCTTGTGGTGTACACCCATTACATCAAGAAGATGCCTGTAGTTATGATGAGTTACTGCAAATGGCTGATAACGAAGAGGTAGTCGCTATAGGTGAGACTGGCTTAGATTATTTTTATAGCGCAGAAACTAAATCGGTGCAGTTAACCTCTTTTGTGGATCATATTAAGGTCGCAAATAAGCTAAGCAAACCTTTGATCATTCATACCCGAGATGCCCGCGAAGATACGATTGATTTACTTAAGCAGCACAAAGCCCCATCAACAAAAGGTGTACTCCACTGTTTTACCGATAGCTGGGACATGGCGCAGGCAGCGATAGAGCTGGGTATGTATATCTCGATATCCGGCATAGTTACTTTTAAAACCGCCACTGAGTTGCAAGAAGTGGTGAAAAAAATTCCATTAGACAAATTACTGATTGAAACAGACTCTCCTTGGTTAGCCCCTGTACCTTATAGAGGTAAACCCAACCAACCGGGGTTTGTGAGGGAAGTAGGGGAGTTTATCGCGAATTTGAAGGGGATAAGTGTTGAGGAGTTGGCGAAGGTGACGACCGATAATTTTTATGAGTTGTTTGCAATCGAGCAAACAGTCTAAGCATCTTTATGGGTAGTGTTTTAAAATTAAAGACAGAAAATTAGCTGATATAAGTCAATTATATCGGTGAGTTCAATGCGAGATTTCGTTCATTGCCTATCCCCCACAACACGTCTTAAATTTTTTACCGCTACCGCACAAACACTGGCTATTACGTTCAGGAGTAAACTCACCCGAGTCTTTTTGCATTAACCCATTGGTATACAACCACTTTTCCGCTTCAAAAACAAAGTCTGATAGTTCACTGATAGTTCATGCATCACATAATAACAATTGTTCGATTGATAGAAGGCTTTAAATTCTACTTGAGCCGTGTTTTCTTGAGAGTGATGCGCTAGGACTTGCAGGGATAACCACTGTGTATCTTGAGCACTTTTTGCTAGTTCGCTAACCGTTAACTTAGTACGTTGGGTTGATGCGTAGGTTTGTAAAATATATTGATAATCTTTTATTACGTAAGCAGTGAAGCGTGAACGCATTAACACTTCGGCATTTTGCACATTCACTTTGCCACCAATAATGGGCTGGCAACATTGTTCAAATGAGAGCTTGTTAC
>QIJM01000550.1 GCA_003232445.1 Paraglaciecola arctica | reverse complement strand
ATTGCGTTTCATCAAACCAATCACAGGCGCAACATTATTGCATGTTCGATGACCTTCATCATATTGGCGCCTATTTATGCATTGGGCTTTTTAAACATAGGTGAATTTAGTTCCAGACCGAGCTACAAGCCAATATTATTACCACCCACTTACAATATAACGTCTGCAGTACAAACAGATGAATTTATTGACCACGCCAATAACTTATTTACCCAAGTTGATAAGCTAAAAACCAAATAAACGCTTAGCTTAATTGCGGCTTAGAAGGGTTTATGTGTATTTTGTTTGTTGCTGTTAATCAGCATAAAGATTACCCGTTGATTATTGCAGCTAATCGTGATGAGTTTTTCAATCGGGAAACGGCGCAGTCTCAATTCTGGGAAGGCGAACAAGGCATTATTGCAGGCAAAGATTTGCAGGCAGGTGGCACATGGATGGGGATCAATAAACAAGGTTACATCGCATCTTTGACCAATATTCGCGATCCGCAAAAAACATGTACAGATGCGATTACACGGGGTGAATTAGTCAGTCACTATCTGCAAAAGCCTGTAAACGACTATCATCAGACATTAAGCGCCAGCAAAGATAACTACAACGGCTACAACCTATTATTTGGCAAGTGGAATGCACTGGCGGTATACAATAATCATTTAGATCAGATGCAACAATTAACCGATGGTTATTATGGATTGTCCAATGCCAGCCTAAATAGTCCTTGGCCAAAAATTAATAAGGGAGTGAGTAAATTGGAAGAGTATTGTCAGGATGGCCACGATATCAACCCAGATATATTGTTTAAACTATTGTTAGATAAGAGTTTAGCCGCCGACGAAGATCTACCGCAAACAGGCGTACCTATTGACTGGGAACGCCGTCTATCGTCTATTTTTATTCTTGGCAATGAGTATGGTACTCGCTCATCCACAGTATTAAAAATCGATAAAAAGAAAAATGTTACGTGGTACGAACGTACTTACGACAATACAGCAACCTGTACTTCCAGTCAGAGTTTTCATTTCAATATAAAATAGTCTTAATCTAACTCGAATTTTGTTCTACCGATGGTATAATTAGTGTCTATTACCTGCCCAGCTATTTTATCCTTAAGGAACACCATGTTTGAAGTATTGCCTCAGCTTCCTGCCGACCCAATTTTAGGTTTGTCTACTGCGTTTAAAGCTGACACTAACCCGAGTAAAATTGACTTAGGCGTAGGCGTTTATAAAGACGAACAAGGTCACACGCCTATTCTCGATTCTGTGACCAAAGCACAAACCATTCTTTTAGGTAAAGAAGACTCTAAAAGCTATATTACTCCGCAAGGAGTCCAGGGTTACATAGATGGCATGTTGCAGCTGATGTTAGGCAAAGCCAGCCCAGCCTTGTTAGCCGATCGTATAGCTGCAGTGCAGGCTCCTGGTGGATGTGGCGCGTTAAGGATCTTATCTGAATTGATTAAGCGCTGTGATGAAAACATCACGGTCTGGGTCAGCGACCCGACTTGGGCCAACCACATACCACTGATTGGCAACGCTGGACTAGCCATTAAAACCTACCCTTACTTTGATAAAACCAATGCCAGTATAAATTTTGACGCTATGGTTGAATGTCTTAGTCAAGTCAAAAAAGGCGACGTTGTGTTATTACACGGCTGTTGTCACAACCCCACTGGTGCAGACCTAAGCAAAGAGCAGTGGCAAGTAGTATTAGAATTAGCGCAAAAGACCGGTTTTATTCCTTTTGTGGATACCGCCTATCAAGGTTTTGGTGATGGTTTAGAAGAAGATGCCTACGGAATGCGTTTGTTAGTCAACAACTTGCCTGAAGTAATTATTGCGGCATCTTGCTCTAAAAACTTTGGTTTATACCGCGAGCGAGTCGGTATTGCGGTGATGGTCACAAAAAACAGTACAACCCGTCAAGCCATTCAAAGTCAAATTCAATCCATTGCCCGTGGGATATACTCTATGCCCCCATCATATGGTGGCGCACTAGTCGATATTATTTTGAATGATGAAACCTTGCGTCATGAGTGGATGGCAGAGGTTGAAGCGATGCGTTGTCGTATGCAAGACCTTCGTTCATTACTGGTATCAAAAATGAATGAGTACGGTTCAAGCAAAGATTTTGAATTCGTTAAAAAGCAAAAAGGCATGTTTTCATTTTTGTGTATTACGCCAGAGCAAGTGCAGGCTGTGCGCGACCAACATAGTGTATATTTTGTTGGCTCTAGCCGTGTGAACATTGCAGGAATTAGCAAAGCCAACGTTGATACGTTAGCTAAAGCACTGGTATCTGTTATCTAACAATACTTTCACTACCTCATAAAAAATCCGGTATTAACCGGATTTTTTAGTGTAGAACTGTTACCAATCTAATCGACTGGTTTCGAACTCTCGACTCGACTTTTAAGTTTTTGACCGGGTCTAAATGTGACCACTCGTCTCGCCTTAATTGGAATGTCTTCTCCCGTTTTAGGGTTTCTACCAGGGCGTTCTTTTTTTTGCCTTAAATCAAAATTACCAAAACCAGATAACTTGACTTGTTCGCCAGATTCTAAGGCTTCACGTACTTCTTCAAAAAAAGTTTCAACCAGATCCTTAGCATCACGCTTATTGATCCCAAGCTTTTCAAATAAATGTTCTGCCATTTCGGCTTTGGTTAACGCCATACCGTCAATCCCTCAAAGATGCTTCAAACTTTTGCGACAACGTTGCTAAAATTCCATCAACTGTTGCCTGAATGTCGTTTTCTTCTAATGTTTTAGTTTTATCTTGTAATATAAGTGAAATTGCTAAGCTTTTCTTTCCTTGTGCAATCCCCTTCCCTCTATACACGTCGAACAAGTTTAGGCCAACTAATTGATTTGCGCCAAATTTTTCTATGCAATTCAAAATATCGCCAACTACTTTATCATCGTCTACTACGATTGCAATGTCACGTCGATTCGCCGGAAATTTTGAAATTTCTTGCGATTTAGGTAGTTTTTTTAACCCCAAAGCATTAATTTCCAACTCAAAGACAAAGCTTCTTCCATTTAACCCTAGAGACTTTTCAAACTGAGGGTGTACTGCTCCAATGTATCCTAGCAACCTATCACCGATGAAAATTTCAGCACATTGGCCAGGGTGCAGTGCACTATGATTTGCACTTTCGAAACGATAGCCCTCCACACCAGCACAATTCAGTAGATTTTCAACGTCGGACTTCACATCAAAAAAGTCAATTGTTCGGGTTGAATTATCCCAGTTTTCATTCGCAACTAAACCACAGACAACACCGCTGATAACAAGTTCTTGTTTTACACCCATTTTTTCACTGTTATTTGGAATAAAACGTAAACCAGACTCAAATAATCTGACCCGACCTTGTTGGCGTTTTTGATTGTATGACACAGACTGTAATAACCCCGTCCACAAACTTACCCGCATAGTCGACATTTCAGAAGAAATAGGATGAGGTAACTGCAAACCTTGCATTTGAGGGAACAGTAAAGATTGGATTTTTGGGTCAACAAATGAATAGGTGATGGCTTCTTGATAGTCACTTTCGACCAAGGTGTTTTTTAGCTGGTTTAATTGTACTTTTTGTTCTTGATGTTGCGACATTTTTAAACTTGCAACAGGCGCAATATCCGGTATCTGGTTGTACCCGTATACCCTAGCGACTTCTTCAATTAAATCTTCTTCGATACTAATATCAAAACGATATGGAGGTACATTGATTTGCCACACTTTATTCTCAAAAGAAATGCTAAAGCCTAAGAGTTTAAAAATATCTGTGACGGTATCGGCAGCAATTTCAATACCTAATACTTTAGATAAGCGACTGTGCCTTAACGTTACCGAACGATCCTTTGGAACAAAAGCAGTATCTATCGCTTCAATCACTGGACCCGCTTCACCACCTACAATATCAAGCAATAATTGCGTGGCTCGCTGCATAGCAATCTGTTGTAACTGAGGGTCAACACCTCGCTCATAGCGATGGGATGCATCAGTGTGCAAGCCATATTGGCGCGCTTTACCCATAATAGCATCGGGCGCAAAAAAAGCGCTTTCAAGGAAAATATCTTTACTTTCGCTAGTCACACCGGACTCAAGCCCACCAAATATACCGGCCATAGCCAAGGTTTTCTTAGTATCCGCTATCACTAGGGTATTGTCCTGAAGTGTTACTTCATTGCCATCTAGCAAGGTGAGCTTTTCATCTTGCTTTGCAAAACGAACCACTACATCACCTTCAAGTTTGTTGTTGTCAAACGCATGCATGGGGTGCCCCAGCTCTAACAACACAAAATTAGTGATATCCACCACAGGATCAATACTTCTGACCCCAGAACGCCTGAGTTTTTCCACCATCCATAAAGGTGTCACTGCATCTAGATTAATATTCTTAATCACTCGGCCTAAATATCGAGGGCAAGCTTCAGGAGCAAGCAATTGAATGTTACGGCTATCGGTAATTTTTGCAGGCACTGCAGGCACTTGCAGTTCGTTAACTGAAGTTTGATTAAGCACTCCGACTTCACGAGCTAGGCCTTTAATACCTAAACAATCGGCGCGGTTAGGTGTTAAATCCACTTCAATAGTTACATCATCAAGTTGTAAATACTCTCTAATATCTTGACCAATTGGCGCATCTAAAGGTAATTCTAAAATACCATCATGCTCGTCAGATATGCCTAGTTCAGAGAAACTACACAACATACCAAACGAAGGTTGACCACGTAATTTGGCCTTCTTGATTTTGAAATTGCCCGGTAACACGGCACCCACTTTGGCCACTGCTACTTTTATACCTTGACGACAATTAGGTGCGCCGCAGACTATATCTAATAACTCATCGTCGCCTACATTGATTTTTGTCATTTGTAGTTTATCTGCGTCAGGGTGCTGGCCACATTCCACCACTTCGCCTACAACTACGCCAGAAAACTCACCCGCTACCGCTTCAACTCCGTCGACTTCTAAACCGGCCATGCTTAGCTGTTCTGATAACTCATCTGTTGATACAGAAGGGTTGACCCATTCTCTTAACCACTTTTCACTAAATTTCATATTCTTGACCCGACCTAATTAAATTGCTTAAGGAAACGAAGATCGTTTTCAAAGAAGGCACGTAAATCATTCACTTCGTAACGCAACATAGTTAAGCGCTCTACGCCCATACCAAAGGCAAAACCTGTGTAGACTTCTGGATCAATATTGACCGCTTTCAGTACATTAGGATGTACCATGCCGCAGCCCAAAACCTCTAACCATTTACCATTTTTTCCCATCACATCCACTTCTGCAGAAGGTTCGGTAAAGGGGAAATACGAAGGCCGAAAACGTACTTGTAAGTCTTGTTCAAAAAAGTGGTTTAAAAAGTCGTGCAAAATACCTTTTAGCTCAGCAAAACTAACATTTTTGTCGACCATTAAACCTTCAACCTGATGAAACATGGGTGTATGAGTTTGATCATAGTCATTACGATACACACGGCCGGGCGAAATGATCCTAAGAGGGGGCTGCTCGACTTCCATGGTTCGAATTTGCACACCTGATGTTTGAGTACGCAACATCACATCAGGATTAAAATAAAAGGTATCGTGATCTGCACGAGCGGGATGATTCGCCGGAATATTTAATGCGTCAAAATTATGAAACCCGTCTTCTATCTCTGGCCCAGTTTTAACACTAAAACCCAATTCATTGAAAAAGCTCTCGATACGATTAATAGTGCGAGTGACTGGGTGTAATCCACCTCGACTCTGCCCTCGTGCTGGCAACGTCACATCTATGCTCTCACCGGCCAACTTTTGGTTAAGCTCTTGGGTTTGCAATAACGCCCCTCTGGCACGGATCAATTGTTGAATTTTCTGTTTGGCCTGATTGATTTTTTGACCCGCAGCGGGACGTTCTTCATTGGACAGTTTACCTAAGCCTTTAAGCAACTCAGTCATCCGGCCTTTTTTGCCCATAAAATCAACACGCACGGCATCAAGAATACTGACATCCCCTGCACTATTAATTTGCTCTTCTGCTTCACTAATTATGGCATCAAGATCCATAGTGCCCCCGAATTTGGATTAAAAATATGGCCTTTATTCAACGACTTGGTTTAAGTCTAAGGCGATTTCAAAATAGCCGCAATTCTACACGAAAGCGATACTTTGAGGCTAGATACAATTGCCATAAAACCCGAAGATTTAATAATTATCACCTCCAAATACTGAAATAGCTGCTATTTTCTCTAATTATCAGTTATTTATCAGACAAAGAAAAACGGCGAGCATCATGCTCGCCGTTTCCTGAAAGAACTTAAACTTAATTGTTAAAAAATTAAGCTAATGCACCTTTAGCTGCATCTACTAATGCAACAAATGCATTTTTATCATGTACCGCTATATCGGCTAAAATCTTACGATCAATTTCAACAGAGGCTTTTTTCAAACCATTGATGAAACGACTATAAGACATGCCATTTTGACGTGAAGCAGCGTTAATACGGGCAATCCACAACTGACGGAATGTACGTTTACGCTGACGACGGTCACGGTATGCATATTGACCAGCTTTCGTTACTGCTTGAACAGCAACGCGATAAACTCGACTACGAGCTCCATAATAACCTTTGGCTTGTTTTAGTACCTTTTTGTGACGGGCACGTGCAACAACACCACGTTTTACTCTTGCCATATTTTAGTCTCCTGTTTTAAGCGTAAGGTAACATGCGTTGAATCAACGCAGTGTCGGCCACATGAACCAGCTTTTTGCCACGTAAGTGACGTTTACGTTTAGAACTTTTCTTGGTCAAAATATGACGCAAGTGAGACTGTTTACTCTTGAAACGACCTGAAGCGGTTTTTACAAAACGCTTGGCAGCTCCACGGTGTGTTTTCATTTTAGGCATTGCTAAAACTCCGCATTGTTAATAACTTATCGTGTTGCAGACACTCAAAGTTTAAGTTACATATTTAGCAGCAAGGTGAGTCAGGATTGCAGTATCCATCCTACTTGTAGACCTTAACTACTTCTTAATTGGGGCAAGTACCATGATCATCTGACGACCCTCTACCCTATGTGGGAAAAATTCGCAGTTGGCAATGTCTTCTAAATCCGCGCGAACGCGTTTTAGTTGTTCAATGCCAATCTCTTGGTGTGCCATTTCACGACCACGAAAACGTATCGTTACTTTAGCCTTGTCACCCGCTTCTAGAAAGCGACGCAGGTTGCGCAGTTTTACCTGGTAATCGCCTTCATCAGTGCCAGGGCGAAATTTAATCTCCTTGACCTGAATTTGCTTCTGTTTTTTCTTTTGCTCTTTAAGTGTCTTGCTTTTTTCAAACAAAAACTTACCGTAATCCATTACTTTACATACTGGCGGCTCAGCATTAGGGCTAATTTCAACCAAATCCAAATTAGCTTGTTCGGCAGTTTCCATAGCTTCACTGATAGACACTACGCCTAACGGTTCACCCTCTTTACCTACCAAACGTACTTCATTTAATGTGATTTCTTCGTTGATCCGAGCTTTGTTCGAATTTTTAGCCTTCATGTTAGCGCTTTTAATATGTTATTCCTCCGCAAAATTAATCAGATATGTTTGTTGTCAACTTCCAACATGGTTTTATCGATAAATGCCTGTATAGACATTTTCCCGAGGTCATCACCTTTGCGTGAACGCACAGCAACTTCCCCACTTTCCATCTCTTTATCGCCAACAACAAGCAAATATGGGACACGCCTAAGCGTGTGCTCGCGGATCTTAAAGCCTATCTTCTCATTTCTCAAGTCAGACTTGACTCTAATTCCACTTTCTTTCAGCTTTTTCACCACTTTATTCGAATAATCGGCCTGTTTATCGGTAATATTCATCACAATCGCCTGAGTCGGCGCCAACCACAGTGGAAACAAACCAGAATATTCTTCAATCAAAATGCCAATAAAGCGCTCTAATGAACCCAAGATTGCTCGATGGATCATCACCGGCACTTTACGCTCTCCATCCTCTGCTACATAAGTTGAACCTAGACGTCCTGGCATAGAAAAATCGAGTTGAACCGTGCCACATTGCCAAGCTCTATCTAGGCAATCATGTAAGGTGAATTCAATTTTTGGACCGTAGAACGCTCCTTCACCCGGCAAGTACTGAAAGTCGATACCTTTAGATGTCAGCGCTTCTGCTAATTCCTTCTCAGCTTTATCCCACACTTCTTCACTGCCCACACGCTTTTCGGGGCGAGTAGAGAGTTTCACTGAGATACTCTCGAAACCAAATACCTTGTAGATTTCGTAAACAGAATCAATACAACCGCCGACTTCAGACAAAACCTGTTCTTCAGTACAGAAAATGTGCGCATCATCTTGAGTAAATCCACGGACACGCATCAAGCCATGTAGTGCACCTGATGGCTCATTTCTATGGCAACATCCAAATTCAGCCATACGCAAAGGTAAGTCACGGTAAGACTTTAAACCTTGGTTGAAAATCTGCACATGCCCTGGGCAGTTCATAGGCTTAATCGCATATTCACGTTTTTCAGATTCAGTGGTGAACATGTTGTCTGCATATTTATCCCAATGACCAGACTTTTCCCAGAGGCTTCTGTCCATCATCATCGGTGCTTTGACTTCTTGATAGTCATATTCGCGCAATTTGCCACGAATAAATTGTTCTAGTTCGGTGTAAATACTCCAGCCATCATTGTGCCAAAATACCATACCCGGTGCTTCTTCTTGCCAATGGAATAAATCTAACGCTTTACCAATTTTACGGTGGTCGCGCTTTTCCGCTTCTTCCAATCTATTCAGGTAAGCCTTTAATTGCTTTTTATCAGCCCAAGCTGTGCCATAAACACGTTGTAGCATTTTGTTGTCGCTATCACCGCGCCAATAGGCACCGGCTACTTTCATTAATTTAAAGTGCTGACAAAAACGCATACTAGGCACGTGAGGGCCACGGCACATGTCTATATATTCGCCTGGCTTGTCATTTTTGTCGATATTTTCGTCAAGGATTTGTATTTTGTAAGACTCACCTCGGGCTTCAAAGGCGTCTCGGGCTTCTTGCCAAGTCACGACTTTTTTCACAACATTGTAATTAGTTTTTGCCAATTCCAACATGCGTTTTTCGATTTTGACTAGATCTTCATCATTCAATGAGTGCTCCATGTCAATATCGTAATAAAAACCGTTATCAATAGTCGGACCAATCGCCATTTTTGCATCAGGGTAAAGTTGCTTAATAGCGTGACCAATTAAGTGGGCACAGGAGTGACGGATGATTTCTAATCCATCATCATCTTTGGCGGTGATAATGTGTAATTGAGCATCGCTCTCAATGAGGTCGTGTGCATCAACGCGCACGCCATCCACTTTGCCCGCGATGGTGGCTTTAGCTAAACCGGGGCCAATATCACTGGCTACATCAAATACAGATACTGCATTTTCAAATTGGCGTTGGCTGCCATCGGGAAGAGTAATTACGGGCATATCGAAATCCTTATGCAGTGGTGACACCTACCAAGCGCCACATGCGAATGTTGAGAGTCGGCTTTAATTGAAAACCGATTGATAAAAATAAAAAACACCCAAAAAAGGGTGCTTTGAAAAAAGATGCTCTGCTACCATCAGAGCAATTACACATATTATAACGAGATAAGGTTTAGTGATGCAATGCTCAACAATAAAAACTGCGGTTTGCTTCTTGGTGTTAACGGCCTTGTTAAACAGCAATACTAGCTGGGCAGACGATTGGAAACTGGAAAAACAGAAAAATAATGTCAGTATTTATAGCAAACAAACCGATTCTGGCTATAAAGAGATATTGGTTAAAACAATTGTCGAAGCAAATCCTCATGCCTTAGTTGCCTTGCTCGACGATGTGGCGTTTTCTTCACAGTGGATACACAACTGCATTGAGGTAAAAATACTTGATGAGATCTCACCGACGGAACGGTTGATGAATAGTTTTTTTGCAGCACCTTGGCCCGTAAAAGATCGGGATATGGTTTTTTTATCTAAAACCACGTTCAGTGACAATACAGTTCAAATTGCAATATCTGACAGAGGCGATACCACACCACACCACCCAAAGTATGTGCGTATGCAAAACATGCATGGATTGTGGGAAGCGAATACCCTAGAAAATGGAAAAAGCGAAATCACTTACACCGGCGGCGGTAATCCAGGTGGCAATCTACCTACCTTTATTGCCAATAGAGAACTGATCACCTCCATGAAATTTAAACAAAGTCATCTTATTAGACAAATATCAGCCAATAGAAATTACTAAATGATATAAAAACCTCTTTGTAAAGAACTTAATCAACAATACAATTTTGATAGTTATAATGAAATATGGTCTATGGATTTTATGCATGATCAATTAGAAGACGGTCGCAGCTTCCGATTGTTTAATGTGATTGATGATTTTAATAGGGAAGGACTGGCCATTGACGTGGATTTATAATCAACTGAGGGATCCCCACGAATATTCAACCATTAAAATTGTCTGCAATCATAGTTCTGAGATTTAATACAGCGGCTTCATAGTGCTCGCAGAGCAATTTGAGGCGCTTATCTACACAGCCTCGCAAGCCTAAATAGTGAAATGATAATACACGTCTTGTTTTAACTGTGTTCGCTTGATAGCGCAGGTGCAACCCAGCCATGAACATAGCCAAGCCTATAATGTTAGCCAGTATACTGGCGAGTGTGGCGATGAGAATGAGTATTGTAATGCGGTGAACACATCGGCTTTTATGATGTTCAAAACCCAGTCCGAATAAACTACTTTTGATATCCCTAAACTCTTCTTCAATTTGCATACGCAGACGATAAATAGCCACTATCTTTTTACCTAAATACTTGGTTCGAGGAAGGGAAGTCGCAATTAACCAAGGGTCTGTAGCGCCTCTTGCATGGACTTTTGAACACTTAGATTGCCGGGGAATGTTATGTTGCGTTAAACTATGTCGCCCTTTGCTTTTGCCTTTAAATAGCACCAAAGTACATGCTAAAGGTTGGCTGCGACAAATATGGCTAGCGAACCCTTTAGGTTGACTTGTAGCTCGCTTATACAACTCAGAAGTATGCTCCCAATCCTCTTTCTGATTAATATACATCATAGGTTTACGGACTCTTCCCGCAAAATCCCACCCCAATGCGATGACTTCTTTAAACCAAGTTGTTTTATAGCCGGCATCGGTGACTATAATGGGTTGAGTATCCTCATCGATAATACTGTTCAGTTTAGCTAAAAATGCCTTATGTGTGCACCGCTTTTCTTTTGTGCTCACATCATGAACTTCTTGATAAATAGCGATCCCTCTGCCCTTAAAAGCCACTGATGCTCTTAGCAAAAAACAGCCTTTGTGCGTATCTAAATCAGACCAATCAATTAGAATAATGGGCCGTGACGAAACGCTTGCAAACTGTTTATATATGGCTCGGTAGATAGGGAGTGTTTCATCGAGAATGTGCTGATTAGACAATAAGCGGTCAGCTCGCTTAATGCGATGTTTTTCATACGCTGAAGAGGAAATGCCACGCCCGATGCCTGTTACGCTAGCTTTAGCACCGTTGAGCAAACTACTAACGCAGCTCGTTAATGCTGCTCGTCTAACTTTATGCATTTTAGGCGTGACAGCAGTAAGGAACTTTTTCAAAATAACGGCTTCATTCATGGTATT
>QIJM01000053.1 GCA_003232445.1 Paraglaciecola arctica | reverse complement strand
GCTGTATTAAGTAAAGTCTTGATCATCTTGTTCTTCTTTTACTTGCGCCAATAACCATTCTCGAAATGCAGTAATTTTGCCTAAATCAGCCTGAGACTGATGGCAGACTAAATAATAAGCATTCTTAGTGATTAGCTTTTCCTCGAATGGACATATTAACCGCCCCGCTTCAATTTCTGGTCTGGCTAAAAAGCTGTATCCTAAAGCGATCCCTTGTCCTAAAGCTGCGACTTGCTGGACTAATGAAGAATGACTAAAAATAGGGCCATGATTCACATTCACGCCCAATACGTTGAAATGTCGTATCCACTCCTGCCATGCGTCTCTAGATGAGTCGTGCAATAACGTATGGTGTCCAAGATCGTCTAACTTCTCTAGAGGTTTATCGCCTTGAAACAATATAGGAGAACACATAGGAGTGAGGTATTCTGTATGTAGCTTATCAGCAGCAAGTCCAGGCCATTTACCCTTACCAAAATAAATAGCCACATCCACATCATCGGTTAAAAACCCCTCATCCCCATCTACCGCTTTTATCCGAAGATCAATATCCGGATATAGATGGCTAAATTTGCTGATCCTAGGCACTAACCACTGAATTGCAAAACTGGTTTGTAGCGCTACGGTAATTGAACCTTTTTCGCCCTTAGCGACCAAACGTTCAGTCGCATCATTCAATGATTGAAAAATGTCTTTTAAGTCGAGGTAATAACTCTGGCCTTCTTCAGTCAGAAACAATGCACGATTTTTTCGCACAAAAAGTTTCATGGATAAAAATGCTTCTAATGCTTTTATCTGATGACTGACTGCGGCTTGAGTAACAAAAAGTTCATCTGCAGCGCGGGTAAAACTGAGATGTCTAGCCGCGACTTCAAAGGCTTTAAGGGAGTTCAGAGGAGGTAATCTGCGGCTCATGGGGAAATAGCTAATTAATGATATGTTAGACATCATTAAAGCATTAGTTTTTCTAATCCGCAACCATATAAAATGTCGTTTTATATAAAATTAAATCATGTATATAATTTAACCGTTGAAAAATTTATTGTTTCAAAACAATAAATAACACAACAAAGCAGATTAACAACACAAACAAATATTTTTTATTTAACATTACTAAACTAAAGGTTAACAAAATGAAAACAACTTATACAATAATGGCGATTTTAGCCACGGTACTTTTTACTCAAACTGTCGCGGCAAAACTGGGTGCTAATCGTTCTACGATGCAACTTGAAAACAAAATCGAAGTCAACATTGAAGCAGAAATAATTAATAACATCAATAAGATGCTAGCAAACGTACAAGCTCCTACTATTAAAACGGATGTAGTCAAGCAACTTAATATCGGCACAGTTCAATTGCAAACAAACGAACTAGTGCAAAACCTTGGTAAAAAACTACCAGAATTCAAATTCAAGGTAGTCATCACAGACTAAATTATTTAAAGGTTTATCTGCTCGTTAACACCTCTTAGTAAGTTATCGCTGTGCGAAGGCCGCCGTAATAGGCCCCAAGAGCCTAGCGCAGCAAAACTTACAACATCATTATTACCACTCATTTATTAGTCAGCACTCGTATCTAACGGTGCAAATCCTTTAACTAATTCATCCAATGCTTTCATTTGTTGTAAATACGGTTCTAATTTATCCAAAGCCAACGCACAAGGTCCATCACATTTAGCTTGATTAGGATCAGGATGCGCTTCTATAAACAGCCCAGCTAAACCTAATGCTATGCCGCTTCTGGCAAGTTGTGCAGCTTGGGCACGTCGGCCATCAGCTGAGTCGGTTCGCCCGCCGGGTTTTTGCAAAGCATGAGTCGCGTCGAAAATAACCGGTGCATAGGCTTTCATCTCATCCATAGCCAACATATCAACCACTAAGTTGTTATAGCCATAACAAGAGCCTCGCTCACACAAGATAATTTTGTCATTACCCGCCTCAGCAAATTTAGTAATGATATGACGCATTTCATGAGCGGCTAAAAACTGTGGTTTTTTTACATTAATAATGGCATCCGTTTTGGCCATAGCTACCACCAAATCCGTTTGGCGGGCTAAAAATGCCGGTAACTGGATCACATCCACCACTTCTGCCACCGGAGCCGCTTGGTGAATTTCGTGTACATCTGTTATCAAAGGCACGTTAAAGGTTTGCTTGATCTCTTCAAAGATCTTTAGCCCCTCTTCCATTCCTGGACCACGATAAGAATTAATAGAAGAACGATTAGCCTTGTCAAACGACGCTTTAAATACATAAGGGATACCCAGTTTATGGGTCACCTCTTTATAATGTTCGGCAATACGCATCGCCATATCCCGAGATTCCAGCACGTTCATGCCACCAAATAGCACAAAAGGTTTGTCATTAGCCACTTCAATATTGCCAATGGAGAGTGTCTGTAAATTTTGCATAAAGAGGTCTTAATACTTTCAAGTTTATCTTATTTAATAGCATACCAAGCTAAGTGATTTATGGGTATCTGAAAAGTAGCAGCTACGATTAATTTTACTATATCGACGGGGCATTCAATTATTCACTCTTTACTGAGCCTAAATGTCTGGTAAAAGTAGCGATTAGCTTAAATAACCCGTAAAATCCTCGGTTCGATTTTAGTGGCTTGATTAAGATTTAAGGTCTATCGAGTTGCTGCACAAAATGATTGCCAAAGGTAAGTACAATCCGCTATGACAAAAAAGCTATTTATTAAAACCTGGGGCTGCCAAATGAACGAGTATGACTCGGAGAAAATGGCCGACCTATTGGACTCGACTCATGGTTATCAGGCCACAGACACGGCTGAAGATGCGGATATCATATTACTTAATACTTGCTCGATCCGTGAAAAAGCCCAAGAAAAAGTATTTCATCAGTTAGGCCGCTGGAAAAACCTGAAAAAAGACAAACCAAATCTGATTATTGGTGTAGGCGGATGTGTAGCTTCACAAGAAGGTAAAGCCATCCGTAAGCGCGCTCCTTTTGTTGACCTTGTTTTTGGTCCACAAACCTTGCATCGCTTGCCAGAAATGATCAATCAAATTAAGGGCGGTAGCAAATCAGTTATTGATATCAGTTTTCCAGAAATTGAAAAATTTGATCGCCTACCAGAACCAAAAGCAGATGGCCCAAGTGCGTTTGTATCTATTATGGAAGGCTGTTCTAAATACTGTACTTTCTGTGTAGTGCCCTACACTCGTGGTGAAGAAGTTAGTCGCCCTGTAGATGATGTGTTATTAGAAATTGCACAGCTAGCTGAACAAGGTGTGCGCGAAGTTAATATGTTAGGCCAAAACGTGAATGCATTTCGTGGCCCGAATTTCGACGGCAGTATTTGCACTTTTGCTGAGTTATTAGAATTAGTCGCGTCTATTAATGGTATTGACCGTATTCGTTACACCACGTCTCATCCAGTAGAGTTCACTGACGATATTATTGATGCTTATGCACAAATTCCTGAGCTGGTTGACCATTTACATCTACCTGTACAATCGGGGGCAGATCGTATTTTAAACTTAATGAAGCGCGGTCATACGGTAATCGAATATAAATCTAAGATCAGAAAACTTAAGAAAGTTCGCCCTAATTTGAGCATGTCATCTGATTTTATTATCGGATTTCCCGGCGAGACCCACGCTGATTTTGAAGCCACTATGGATTTGATCCAAGCCATGGACTTCGATTTGAGTTTTAGTTTTATTTATAGCGCTCGCCCCGGCACACCGGCAGCTGATTTGCCTGACGATGTAACTGAAGATACCAAAAAGCAACGTCTACGTTTGTTGCAACAACGTATCACCCAGCAAGCGTTACGTATTGCCCGTAACATGGTAAACACCGAACAACGTATTTTGGTGGAAGGTCCAAGTAAGAAAAACCCCATGGAATTATCTGGGCGCACTGAAAATAACCGCGTGGTGAACTTTGAAGGTTCACCCAAAATGATCGGCCATTTTGTTGATGTGAAAATTACCGATGTTTTCGCAAATTCACTAAGAGGAGATGTGATCAGAACTGAAGATCAGATGGACTTACGTAACGAATTGGCACCACAAACTATTATGGCTAAAAATCCGAATAAAGTTGACGACTTGGGTGTCGGCCACGTTGCCGTCGTTCAGTAAATAACCATTTTAATAAAAGCTATTGAGCAAAGAGACTACCCATTTGAGCAACCTTGTAAGCAGTGAAGTTATATTAGAGCCTTCAGACCACAAACGTTTATCCAGCTTGTGTGGGCCGCTAGATGACAATATCAAGCAGATTGAGCGCCGCTTGGGCGTAGAAATCACCTATCGTAACAATGAATTTAAAGTGATGGGGCAATCGCAACAATCTAGCGGTGCGGCAGAACTACTCAAGTTGCTGTATATGGAAACTCAGCCAATTCGCGGCAAGATCCCAGATATTGAACCAAACAAAGTGCACTTAGCTATTCAAGAAGCAAAATGTTTGGAGCGAGCCGAAGCCGGTCAATATGGTAAAGAAATCCATATCAAAACCAAACGTGGGGTGATCAAACCGCGTAATCCTAACCAATCACAATATGTGAGTAATATCATTAATCACGATATTAGTTTTGGTGTGGGTCCTGCCGGTACAGGTAAAACTTATTTAGCCGTTGCTTGTGCGGTCGAAGCGTTAGAACGTCAAGAAATTCGCCGTATATTATTGACCCGCCCTGCGGTAGAAGCCGGTGAAAAATTAGGCTTTTTACCCGGCGACTTATCGCAAAAAGTCGACCCTTATCTACGTCCCCTGTATGACGCCTTGTTTGAAATGCTCGGCTTTGAAAAAGTTGAAAAGTTAATTGAACGTAGTGTGATTGAAGTTGCGCCTTTGGCCTATATGCGTGGTCGTACCTTAAACGATGCCTTTATCATTTTGGATGAAGGACAAAACACTACCGTAGAACAAATGAAAATGTTCTTAACCCGTATTGGTTTTAATTCTCAGGCGGTGATCACTGGTGATATTACCCAAGTAGATTTACCTCGGGGTGTGCGTTCAGGTTTGCGTCACAGCATAGAAGTATTAAAAGATGTAAATGACATTTCATTTAACTTCTTTAGTGCCAATGATGTAGTGCGTCATCCGGTTGTCGGGCGTATCGTAATGGCTTATGAAGAATATGAAGGCAAACAAGAAAAGCAACGACTAGAAAAAAAGGCGCAACAAGAAGCCCTTGCCAACAAGGATGAAAATTCCACTAAGTGAACCACCTGTGAGCGCCATTCTAGATTTACAACTTGCCAGTGATTGCGCTGATATCCCTAAACAAGGGGATATTCAATTATGGCTAGACACCTTGTTGTGCTATCAGCAGCTTGCTGAAAAAGAAATCACTGTGCGTATTGTTGACGATGCAGAAATCCAACAGCTTAATCAACAATATCGCGGCAAAGACAAATCGACTAACGTATTGTCCTTCCCTTTTGAAATACCTGAACTAGCTTTGCCTGACGGTGTTCAGGTAGATGGATCAATCTCTAATTTTTTAGGTGATATTGTCATTTGCGCACAGGTCGTCAAACAAGAATCCAAACAGCAAAACAAGCTCCCAGGTCACCACTGGGCACATATGTTGATACACGGCACCTTGCATTTGCTTGGCTATGACCACATTGAAGAACAAGAAGCTAAAGAAATGGAAGGCATTGAAATCGCTATATTACAAAAATTAGCCATTGACGATCCCTACCAAGATCATTAATGATGCAGTTAGCATAATTCATAAAGCCCTAAAGCTTTACTTTACTTAACCTAAACTAAATAACGAGATCATGAGCGAAGATACCCCCCCATCAATTAGCGGTTCTGCCAATAAAGGCTGGATTAAGAAAATAATCCAGTCCTTTACGGGAGAGCCGAAAAATAAAGAAGAGTTGTTCAAGATCATCACAGACGCCGAACAACGAAAGATCATCAACCCTGAAACTAAAGCAATGATTGAAGGGGTGATGGAGGTCAGCGAAATGCGGGTGCGGGAGATAATGATCCCAAGAGCACAAATGCGCACCATTGAAATTGACCAAAGTGTAGAAGAGTTTCTACCTATCCTCCTTGACTCTGCCCACTCTCGTTTTCCCGTTATTAACGAAGATAAAGATCATATTGAAGGGATTTTGTTAGCCAAAGATCTACTTGAATATGCCTTTATCCCTGGTAAAGAGTTTGAGCTAAAAAACATCCTTCGCCCAGCCGTAATTGTGCCCGAAAGTAAACGGGTAGATGTGCTACTCAAAGAGTTTCAACAAAAACGTTATCACATGGCCATAGTAGTAGATGAGTATGGTGGTGTGTCGGGATTGGTCACTATTGAAGATATTCTCGAACTGATAGTCGGTGAAATTGAAGACGAACATGATGTGGAAGAAGACGAACATGATGGTATCCGTCCACTGAATAAATACACTTATTCAGTTAAAGCACTTACATCATTGGAAGATTTTAATAAGTTTTTCGAAACCAAATTTGATGAAGAAGAAGCAGATACCATAGGTGGTATTGTATTGAAAGCTTTCGGTCATATGCCACAGCGCGATGAAAAAGTCACCATTGGTGATATTAAATTTAAAGTGACCAACTCAGATAAAAGGCGCTTGTTGCAGTTAAAAGTCACCTTGCCAGAACCGGAAGAATAGCTCTGAGTATCATAGACACAGGGCGTGATATGTCATTCTCCTTAAAACTGCTTTTAGCTTGTCTATTGGGTGCATTGCTTACATTGGCTTACGCACCGTTTTCATTTTGGTTTATTACCTTTCTAAGCCTAACTAGCTTTATTTACTTACTAAGCCACTCCTTGCCCAAACAAGGTTTTAAACTAGGTTTTGCCTTTGGTTTAGGCTGGTTTGGTGCAGGTATCAGTTGGGTGCATGTGAGCATCGCTGATTTTGGTGGTATCCCACTGATTGGCTCCATCACTTTAATGTTGCTGCTAAGCGCATATTTAGCTTTGTTCCCTGCCCTAAGCTGTTATCTAGTCACTAAATATTTTACCCCTAAATTATGGCCTATGGCTCTGCCTTTTATTTGGTTACTCATAGAATGGCTAAGAAGTTGGTTCTTAACCGGTTTTCCTTGGCTTTCTTTGGGTTATAGCCAAATACAAGGCCCCCTTGCGGGTTGGTTCCCAATCATTGGTGAGTTTGGTGTTTCGGGTTTGATTGTTTTAATCAGCGCTGCACTTGCTATCTGGTTAGCGGATAAAAAATGGCTACCTAGTAGCATTATTGTCACAGTGTTATTTGTATCAGGATTAGCGTTAAACCAATATCAATGGGCAAAACCAACAGGCGAAAGTGCGCGTATCGCCATGGTGCAAGGCAATATCGAACAAGCCCTGCGATGGACACCAGAACAAGATCAGCCAACTATGGACAAATACAAAAACATGACTGCTGATCATTGGTACAACGACGTGATCATCTGGCCAGAAGCAGCCATTCCTAAACTTGAACCTGTGGCCACAGGTTATCTTAGTGAAATGGATAACTTAGCCGCACAAACCAATACAGGTCTAATCACGGGTATTGTGAACTACAACTTTGAAACAAAAGAAGCCTACAACAGCTTAATTGGTTTAGGGCAAAGGCATCAAAATGATACAAATAAGGGCGACACGCCTCGTGGTCACTATCGTTACTTGCATGCCAATCGATTTGCCAAGCACCACTTGCTGCCGATAGGCGAATTTATTCCCCTTGAAGACTGGATACGGGGTTTAGCACCCATATTTGATTTGCCTATGTCATCCTTTAGTCGCGGTGATTATCAACAGGCTAACTTAGAAGCAAAAGGTTATCACTTTGCCCCAGCAATTTGCTTCGAAATAGCGTTCCCCAGGCAGATATCTGCCAACCTATATTACAACACCGACTTTATCATCACTGTTAGTAATGATGCTTGGTTTGGCGCATCGCATGGCCCTGCTCAACATTTAGAAATTGCCCAAGTTCGAGCCAAGGAGTTTGGTTTACCTGTTTTGCGAGCCACGAATAACGGCATCACGGCTTTTATCGATCATCAAGGTCAAATTCAAAGCAGATTACCCCAGTTTGAAGCCGCTGTGCTGAGTGATGTTATCCAACAAGTGAAGGGATACACCCTGTACCGTTCATTTGGTGATTGGCCAATTTGGTGTTTGTCTTTAATGATGTTTGGTTTAGCCTGCTGGAATAAAAAACAATTAAAGGAAGATTAAAGTGTCCTCACAAACTCGAGATCCTAATTTTACTATTCGCTCTGCGACTATTGAAGATACCGCACTTATTCTTTGGTTTATTCAAGAATTGGCCGATTACGAAAAACTATTACATGAAGTGGTCGCTGACGAAGCCACTCTGAAAGAGAGCCTGTTCGGCGAGACACCACACGCCAAAGTGGTGATAGGTGAATATAGCGGCAAACCTGTGTCGTTCGCACTGTACTTCCATAATTTCTCCACCTTTCTCGGTCGCCCTGGTATTTACTTAGAAGATTTGTACGTACAGCCCAATATGCGCGGCAAAGGGTTAGGCAAGATACTCTTGGGTTATTTAGCATCTCTTGCAATAGAACTAAACTGCGGGCGTTTAGAATGGTGGGTATTGGATTGGAATAAACCCGCCATCGACTTTTACCAGTCTCTAGGTGCACAACCTATGGACGAATGGACAGTCAATCGCGTAACGGGTGAAGCGTTAGATAAGTTAGCGAAACATTTGTAAGAAATTATTGAGTACTCCACTCGCAATAACTAGCTTTGTTAGCCTGAACCTTACTCAATCACTCTACCCACACCCATGAGTTCTTTAATTTTATCAATCGGTGTTAACACGACCACATTACCTGTAAGCACCAAAACAAAACCAACCACAGTGCTAGATTGCCAAACAAAATCTTCGAATATCATACTCAGTGTCACCGCTACCACTGGAAATAACACTACAGAATAGCTGGCTTTTTCAGGGCCAATATCTTTTAACAGCACAAAGTTGACTGTACCAAATATGCTTAGATACAGAAGTGATGCAATATATGGCAGCCTTGTATCTAGGTTAAATTCAGAGCCGTTAAACAAGGTAAAAATGAGGAGGAATAAGCTACCGTATAACATACCCCATGCATTGCCCTGCATAATACCAATATTGTTTTTTGAGTTACGCACACTGGTCATATTACCTAATGAGGCCACGAAGGTGCCACCTAACGATAGAGCCAAACCGATTATCGCTTCACTGGCAAAATCTAGCGTTTTAACGTCTTGCCAAAACAGTCCTACAATACCTGCAAGGCCTAAAGTTGCGCC
>QIJM01000184.1 GCA_003232445.1 Paraglaciecola arctica | reverse complement strand
AACTGGCTCAAAATTTTACTGATTTTGAATTAATGGGTATTGACAGGTTAAAGTGATTCTTTCATCCTTGCTCACACGCTTTTGCTCACCATTTTTTTATTTATAGATTACTTTTACGACAACTAAATAATACTACACTGATTAAATTAGCAAAAGAAATACAATGGAGACTGTCATGAGATACCGGGATATCAATCGTTTTTTGCTAGCCCTTCTTGCCCTGCTAACAATGTTTTTATCCGCTTGTAGTGCGCATTTACCAGGCACAGCCATCAATGGATTTCGTCAGCAGAAGGTCGTTTATCATGTCAATGATATAAATACAGCCTATGCTCTACTAAGAAGTGTCAAAAACCACCTTAATGCCGTCGGCGATGAGAATACCAATATTATTGCAGTAACACATGGCAGCGGTGCATTTATTCTGGTAGCCGGTGCGCAAGATAATAAAGGAAGAACTTTTAACAAGACCGTCCAGTCGCTTGTCGATCGCGGAGTCAAGTTTCAAATTTGCGCGACAACGATTAAAACCAAAAAAATTCCGACAGCCGATCTCAACAAGAATGCAAAAGTTGTCTCACTGGCCACCGTTCAATTAGTTTACTTGCAACAATTAGGTTTTAAATATATTAAACCTTAATCGACTAAACGCGCTTATTGTTGCTGCAATAAACCAGTCAGTCTTCAAATATTTTTATAATCTCTACTAGATTACTATCCAAAATTGCTTCTGGTGGTATCTTAATCGTTATCAGGATCATTGCAACCATCGACACATACATTATTACACCTATTACTAACACACGAAATAGCTCGTTCTTTTTTAGACGCTTAAATATCTTTTTCAATGGATCATCCTCCACAATTAAATGTCGATTTGGATTAAAGACTATAAAAATAGCAAAAAGGATGCCGATTATTAACGGCTTAACAAATTATCGAACAGATAGGATTAATAATATATAGAGGGGATAGTACGTAAAGTGTAATTGACTGATTATCAATAAATATTAGATTACTTAAACGCTGTCAGGTGTATTCTACAAAAAAAATTGCAGCACCAAGACCAATTAATGCTACTTCAACCACTGAAATCCACAACAGCATATAGATAGGTAATTCGTCGGCCTGATGGCTTCATAGGCTGCCAAATTCGTCGCATATACCAGCGAAAAATACGAAATTTTGACCATTTTTGCCAGGTAATAATATAGCGCTGTATATCGTTTAACCAGGTGATCAGGCTCTTATCAACCTCTCCCAACCTTTGCTCGCGCTGCTGATCCGTCATTGAGGCATATTGATCCGTGATCGTTATTTTCGATTTAATTTCCCCCTCACCACCGCTGCTAGATTCAATTTTAATAAGCGTACAGACTTTTATCCCACTTGAATAGACAATGCGACATCCGTCTTGCAAAGGTTCTATGGTAATAGAATATTCAAACTCAAACGCTGGATCCTGACTAATATTGCGACCTTTAAGATCAAATTTATTTTCCCCAGTTCGTTTTAGATATTTAAATTCGAGCATGGGATTAATTCGAATCAAACGTTCGACATCACTGCAAAATTCAACTAACGCTGCAATCTCTAACGGTGTATTGACTGCTGCCCAGGCATGATCTTTATCAATAACATTACAGTCATTACTTGCACTTTCTTTTTCAGAAACAGTTGTTTTTGTCATCGGTAAGCTACTTAAATATCTTTTGGATAAGGAACTATTAATAGGGGGGTATTAATTGATTTTACCAACTGATCGGGACGCATCCGCGATCTGAGCCCTGATTTACCCTTTGGTCGAGGCGAGCCCATAACAACCACGTCATATTTATTTGTATTTATTTCTGCTATCAAACTCTCTTCCGGTTCACCAACAATCACTTCATAGCTATATTGAATAGCTAATGTATCAATTTTGGTTTTTAGTATACTCAGCTGCTCGTCAATTTCTTTTTGTAAAGTCGATTCGACATAACGGCAGAAGGTATTCCGGGTACTACCATTATTTAACCAATCGTCTCCTGTCATGCCATGCCAAAGCGCTTTTGGTACAACAATCACATGATGAATGCTGGATTGGGGTCTGTCAACACATAGTTCCATCGCGGCTTTTTCTGCCGCTTGAGCGCCGTCAGTACTATGACTGGCCAGCAAAATACGGGCGGAACCGGCCAATACGGCGGCGAGTCCCGAAGAAAAAACGGGCCCTGTTTCCAGGGCTCCGTTACTACTATTATGACTACTCATTTAGCCAACTAAAAAATAGGTGGCGCCGGCAATTATGAGTGCAAAAAGCAAAGCCATAAAATCTTCTTTGCGATCGCTGCCGAAAATAGACAAGGCCGAACCTCGGTCAAATTTATTTTCCATGATTAATTCCTCTCATTAGTAGTTAAATAACGATTTTAAATAATAGTATCCTTAAGCAACACCATCACCACAGCCAATGATAACCCCGCTTTGATAAAGCCCACGATACCACCGATAACCGCCGGTTGACCGCCTGCCTGTTTCATTGATTTCACGGTAATCTGCATGCCCAACCCAATCAGACCAAATGCGAATAGCCAGACTATCCAGTTACGAAATGCCGCGACCTTTGGTGCCACGTGACGTACGGCCTTATGGGCTTTCTTCAGAATCTTTCCTGATTTTTTACCCATTTTTTTGGAATTTTTCAATCCACGTAACACGTTATCATCTTCTTCTGACATGACTTTTTTATTGGCGATCAATGCGGCCAGTGCCTTTTGTTTGCTGTCGTCCGATACTTTGCTAGCATTGGCTTTTAATATTCCAACCTCTTCGTCGGTCAGCATTTTCTTTGCTGCTACATTGGCGTTATCAAAGTATTTGCCTTTATAGTGCTTGGCCGGTGAAAAAATACCTGTTGATGACAATGCAAACATAAGAATAAAACCTAATACAAACACCGGAAATTTCGTAAAAATTACACCCGCCACACTGACTTTAGTGGCCCCTTCGCCTTCATGCTTGACATACCAGAGTGCCAGCCAAATGACGATAATGGGTAGTACCAATACACGGGTAATATTAAAAATTTCAGCAACCTTCAGCGTTTCAATGCCATCCGGTTGATAGGCTAGTGCCGCACCTGCTACCTGTGCTGAGTTAAGAATACCGGTACCGGCCCAGGCACCAAACTGGACATAGGTCATACCTAACACGTTACCAATGATTGGAAACAGGAACATACAACCAACACCCCATAACAGAATGGTTCCAATTGTATAGGCTATTTCGACTGACTTGGCCTGCACGACGGGCGCGGCTGCAACCGTCGCCGATACACCGCAAACACCCATCCCGGCCGATAATACACCGCCCATTGAGTTAGGAATCTTTTTACGACGCCCGAGCCAAAGTACCAAACCTACTGAGCCTAATACGAAAAAACCGACCATCACAATTGACAGCCCGCCCAATGCTTGTAACTCTTTAGCGCTATATAAGGTACCTAACAAGATCACACCGGTTTTTAATCCCAAACGCGATAACCTGACGCCATTTTGTGCCCAGGCTGGAATCCTGAAGACGTTAACAATAACAATACCGATAACAATACCAATAACAATATAGTTTAGTCCCAGTAGCTTATGCCAGTACTTACCCGTGTCGCCCACCTTGCCAAGCGTTTTACTAAAAACCGCTACCTCAGGCGCGACGAACCAGCGAACCAGCATGGCAATCAACAGAATAAACATGGCCCCAGCAATGGTTGATGCATAATAATCCAGACTACCTTCTTTATGGCTGCCGGCCAGTTGGAATAGTCCCACAAGTACCGCGATCACACCAAAATAAAGTGGTATGGTTGTAAGCTCTCCCAAATACTTGTATTTTTTGCCACCTAAATGCTCGAGATACCCTGGCATCAAATTATAAGTAGCTGCCGCCCAGATCGCTAACATGATCAAGCCTATAATCAGCAGCGCTGGGTTTCGTTTGGTATACACCATAGTTAAAGCCCTCCGTTATACTATAAATTTCTACTTTATTTTGTCTTTTGTAACTTCGTTAAAAGTAGTTAAAAGCACTTTGAATTTAATAATTCACATTATTGATACACTGTAATTTTCATTAGTCGTATATCGAAATATAGTTAGAACCGTACCTAAGCTTCCCTGAATTGTATATATTCAGTATGTTGCGAATTACAATTTAACAGAACTCAGTTCTAGTATCAAAAGATACTTAGTAATAAATTCTTTATTAAAGTTGTTAAGGTAGAAAATTACTCTATTAGTATTTAATTATTTTATTGTATTAACGTTTGAAATTTCCATTAAAAACTCTATTCTACCTAGTAATTACCGAATTTTTCTTAGGGATAGATTGTTTTGAATGTTATGCGGATATGTTTTTACTGTTTATCAATGGGCAGAGTGAAGGCTAAGTCCTGAAGACTACCCACGAATTTTATGTTTCTTACCCAGTTACTTAGTGAGTCAAAAACGCTTTAGGGCTTAACCGTAAATGCTGGAAGCTAGTCGTATTTTAGTTTAAGTAGAACTGATCGCGTCCGCCTGTGGTTGACCCTCTTTTTTCACTCCATACCGTAGCTCAGTCGCGAAAAAAGAGGGTCAACCACAGGCAGATGCTGCGTTGTGATTTTTGTTGATTTCTTGGTTAACAAGAATGGCACTATAATGTCCACTAGAACTCCCTGTATTAGCCCGAAAAAACAACATATAAACTTGATGATATTTAATCCAGATGTTCTGACTATGATAAAAATAGTAGGCTACCATTAAAACCGTTGGCACTATCGCTAGCTGATTTGCTTCCAGCCCAATAATCTTAACCTCTAATGTTAACTTTAAAATATCTTCCAGCGTTTTTTGCTACAACTAAAAATCAATAACCCGAACTTCACGCAACGAAGACGGAACCTACTTTGCTAGTCGAGACTAAGTATAACGCTGTTCAAATGCTGAATAGGTATCACCCCCCTTTGAACGATCGAGTACAGCTAATGAAACTTGATCAAAGGCACCGGCAAATTTTTTTGACTCCAGCCAAGACGCAAACGCATCTGCCACCATAACCGGATCATTTGCAAACACGCCGCACCCCCACGCCCCTAGTACTAAATTTCGATGACCATTATCGCGTGCTATAGAAAGCACGATACCACTGCGGCGGCGCAAGCATTCCTCGATTTCTGCTTTTGAAGCCGTTTGCTTGCTTAAAGCCTGCCCCGCATTCGGGGCAGGTGCGGTAATGACTGACGCCAGAAAGATGTAATCCAGACGGGTTCGGCTTCTGATTCTAAACCAGGGCACTTTGGGACTATAAATAATATGATCCGTATAAAGCAATGACTGCTGATGGCGATTTTCGGCATAATAGCTTGGCTGGGTAAGCAGACACGGATACAAACCAGAACATCTTGCCAAATCTTCTTCCTGAGCCTTGGCGCCGTTAATAAAACCGCCGCCTGCATTGCGGGCCGATGCGAAGTTCAAGACCACTAGATCGCTAATTTTTTCTCTGCTAACCAAACGACAAGCCGCCGCTTGTGTGGTTTCATTGCTGACAATATACTTGGGTTTTGAACCTATTCCCGACCCCGAATCCAGCAACATCAAGCCTTGTTGCGGCGTATACAACTGTGTATTTTCAACCGCTGCTTTTTGTTCTGCGGCTAGTGATACCCAATCCCCGTTTGACGTTGCAAAACCATTCGCATCGAGTATCGACAGTGTTTCTTTTGCTATTCCTTTTAATGACATTTTTACTGAATAATGGCGCTAAACCCGTTTCTGATGATAAATGATTTAAATAGGTCTTCTAATTATATACTTATATATACACGCATATACATGAAAATGATATAATCTAATGCTGGATAGACGACTACAGAATTGATCTGAATTGACCAGGAAACCCTATAGAGAATATTAAATTATGAGCCGTTTACAAGAACCAACTGTTCGCTTAACCGAATTCAGTCATGGCGCAGGTTGTGGGTGCAAAATCTCCCCTAGCCTGCTCGAAGAAATACTTAAATCCAAACTACCGCCAGCGCAATTTCCAAATCTGCTGGTCGGCAATGATACCCGCGATGATGCTGCCGTTTTTGACCTTGGAAATGGTACCTCGGTTGTCAGTACCACTGATTTTTTTATGCCGATTGTTGACGATGCCTTTGAGTTTGGGCAGATTGCGGCGACCAACGCCATTAGCGATATCTACGCAATGGGCGGCAAACCGTTAGTGGCCATTTCAATTTTTGGATGGCCACTAGACAAACTCGACAAGATTGGACCCAGCGTCGCCGCCGATGTGATTGATGGTGGTCGACAAGCGTGTCAAGACGCCGGTATCCCGCTGGCGGGTGGCCACTCTATCGATGCGCCAGAACCGATTTTTGGTTTGGCTGTTACTGGACTGGTCGATAACCAGCATATTAAACGCAATGATCAGGCACAGGCGGGATGCAATCTTTATCTTACCAAAGGTTTAGGCATTGGAATTTTGACAACCGCTCAAAAAAAGAAACTGCTTAAACCTGAGCATGAACGTATTGCACCTGAGGTAATGTGTACGCTTAATGAAGCCGGTATTGCCTTCGGAAAACTCGGCTCGGTCAAGGCGATGACCGATGTGACCGGATTTGGTTTAATGGGCCACCTGGTGGAAATATGTAACGCCAGTCAGGTAAATGCCATAATCGATTATGATCAGGTTCCGCAGCTGCCAGAAGTTGAGCATTATTTAGGGTTAGGCTGCTCGCCAGGTGGTGCTCAGCGCAACTTCGACAGTTACGGACATAGACTTGGCGCGATGACTGACCAGCAACGAAGTATACTTTGTGATCCACAAACATCAGGTGGCCTGCTTGTCGCCGTTGCCGATAGTGAAAAACACGAATTTCTGCAAGTTGCCCGTTCACAAGGACTTGAATTAAATTGCCTGGGCACACTGATACCACAGAGTACCGATGTTAGTAGCCCACTAATAATAATTAACTAAATGAGTCCAGTCGATATAAATTTAACCGCTGATCTGCCGCAATTAGATAATTATCTACAGTTGTTTGCCAGTAACACACCATTAATTGATGTACGCGCGCCGGTAGAGTTTAATCAAGGTGCATTTCCCACAGCAAAAAACCTGCCGTTGATGAACGATGACGAGCGCCAAGCGGTGGGTCTGAGATACAAGCAACAGGGACAAGACAAGGCCATTAAACTCGGTCAACAACTGGTATCAGGCGATGTTAAATCAGCACGAATAGATGACTGGGTCAAGTTTGTAAATCAACATCCTCACGGTGCACTCTATTGTTTCCGCGGTGGCTTGCGCTCTAAAATTTGTCAACAATGGATCTATGAAAAAACCGGGTTGGCCTACCCCAGAGTATCCGGCGGCTATAAAGCACTGCGCCGATTTCTAATCGATGAACTTGATGCAAACACGACACGATTAAAGTCAATCGTTATCGGTGGTCGGACTGGTGTTGGTAAAACATTATTACTTCAGCAACTGAATAATCATTTAGACCTTGAAGATATTTTCCATCACCGTGGCTCGGCTTTTGGCAAACATGTGACCCCGCAACCGGCACAGATTGATATTGAAAATAACCTCTCAATTCGCTTGATTAAGATACACAACAATGGCTTCAATAGTTGCGTGCTTGAAGACGAGGCATCCAACATCGGTTCTCGCCGGTTACCGGATAGTCTGGTTCATGTTTTATCAACATCGCCATTAATGGTACTAGAAGCTAAGATGATTGAACGTGTCGATAATGTATTTGACGAATACATCAATGCTTCACTAGCAGAATATCAACAACTCAAAGGGAACGACAAAGGTTTTTCTGACTGGGCAACCAACCTGATTGAAATATTGACCAAGATACAGCGGCGACTGGGTGGGGTTCGTTATAAAAAAATCAAAGGTTTTATGGACGATGCCATTCTCCAGCATCGTCAACATAACAAAACCAAATGTCATAAAATCTGGATTCAATCCTTACTAGAAGATTACTACGATCCTATGTATGACTATCAGCTGCAAAAAAAAGCTGAGCGCATTATATTTAAGGGCGATCGAACAAGTGTTCTCGATTGTCTTAAAAATATAACGGATAGACCTTCGACCGAGTAATAAAAAAGGTGGCGATGATGCCACCCGGATAAAATCGAAACAATAGCATCGATTTAACTAATATTCGGAATAATATCTCTTAATTAAATGAAACTATTTTTTGGAAAAGATAGCTTTTCGTGTGCGTTTCCTAATACTGTAAGCATATTTTTTTACTTTTTTGACTTTAGGGTCCTTAATCCAGAATTTCATTGTAATATCTGTCTTTTTTCCGTTTTTGACGAGCATTGCTTGAATATAATGATCACGAACAACCTTCTTATATAAGTGTGGGCTGCGTATTCTCATTTTATAAGAAACACCGGGTGTTGCCGTATAGTTGTACGAGCCATTTTTCAGCAGCGCGCGGTCTTTTGAACTGGTGGATAATTCTTTGTTATCCTTAAAGCCAAATTCCTTTTTAACTCTGATATACGTTGTATCAATGTCTCGTTTTACAGTAAATTTAATACTGCCTTCTCTTGTTGGGCTTCCTGTGAATTTATCTTCATCAATTGCCCAGGTGTTAAACGAAAATATACAAAGTAACAAACTTGTTATAAATTTACCCATTAAAGCGCTCTCCACTATGATCAAATAACATTCAGTTAAAATTTCTTAAATAGACGCGCCAATTAATACAATTAAAAGTGCTTTAATTAAACCAGAATATTTCTATTTTGTGATGAACATTCGTAGTAACGGCTAATTTTTTTAACCAGTTCACATTTTTAAAATTTATCATACATAGGACAACCTGAAATTATCTAAAACCAAATCGCTCACAAAAATAACCATGCCGATTAGCTTTGCAAGAAACCAGTTTATACCGCATGCAAAAACGAATCTAAAGGGTTCTTGATATGTATTTAGACAAAATAATCGAAAAGAGTACTAATTATATGAATAGCAGGCAGGTGAATCCATCGTAATAACATTTCCGACGGGCTAATTGACATTATGGAATGAAAAAATGTTGAGTAATAGAGATAACAGCCTCAACCAGAATCGACCTGTTGATACAAATCCCGGCAAGCCTTAATTCCCTGTATCCACCGTCGCCCGGTCCGTAGGCTATACTGACGAATCGCCTCAATAGAACCCACCACGCCTTTAAAACGTTTGTCATAAGTGGTAATCTGCTTTACCCACTTCTGCTTATTAAGCCCAAGGGAATACAGTATAGAGGGAGTACCTTCCGGGATAGTGCCCTTTTTACCAGATCGTACCGCGCTACCCGTCCATTCGGTAAGCTCCAGGTATTGTATAAAATCAAACGGAATACCCGCCAATCCATCTTTAGTTTCAAAGGCGGCAAAGGGGTACAATTTTGGGACAAGAACTTCCTTTTTAATTTTCGATTCTATTTTGCCATCTTGATGTTCCCTAATTCGTTGAGCAATTGAAGTATAGTCTGATGTTACCAACGATTTGGCAATACCTGCCCGAATCGGGTTTAAATCAACATACATCATACAAGTCAAAAGGGCTTTTTCATCCAACAATGCCTGGCAATGAAACCGACCCTGCCAAAATCGTCCTGTGACCCCGTCTTCCAGGTTTGCCTTTCTGGCAATAAACTGATCCAGATAGGCCATCAGTTCACTGATACTGGAAAATCGTTTCCGCCATTTCTCAATCATGTCATTCAAACTTTTTTGTTCCTCAACATCCAACACATCGTGTTCGCTAAACCGGCGCGCCAGATCAGTGCCACCGGTTAGCCTGATCCAACGATCAATAATTTCATACGAACCCAGTTTTCTTGCTTTGTCCTGATCGACATGCAGTACCAGATGGAAATGTTATGTGTAGTAACTCATTATGTTCAGTTCATAGCATTGCCCCTATCATTTGTTTCTCCAGTCATGCTGACACTCCACATAACGAAGGTCCACTAGGCACACCACTTAATGGGCCGCAGTGACATGCTTGAACTAAGCGGGCGGGGTCTTTGTATAGTGTTGATAAAACCATAATTTTCTCCTTTTAGTGGGTCTTTCAAGGAGAAAAGGAGAATCTAGGCTACTTATTATGTGAAGTTAAGGTGTGAACTTAGCCTGTTTTACCAGGTAATCTTGGAATCTAAATTATCTACTCAACATAATAAGTTACTACACATAACACTATTTATGTGAAGCTTCACATAAGAAATGGTTAGACATAACCGCATAAGCACATATATTAATGGTAAAAATATCGCCCAGTAACATGATTCGATCCACAATCCATTGTCTGCGGTGCTCATAGTTATCACCGGTAGCTTCGTTTATGCCACACAGGAAAGCCCGCCTGACACAGCGATTGGTAATGTGATAGTACAGCGTATCGTCTAGGCTAATTTGTTTCTTTCGAGCGATGGTCATAGCGAGTTCCTTAACTGGAGAATATATTTTCAGGTTATAAACTAACGGTTAGTAGCATCGATTTATGTGAAACGGGATTATATCAAGTGACTACCTGGGTTCGAGTTGAAAACGTAGTGCCTGTTTTTGACATTGATCGGGATTTGGAGGAGAGTTTACAGGGTGTCTGTAATGTCTGTAAAGTTCTGTTCCACAAAGCGTTGGTGGATAGAAATTCATTCTTACTGCATGGTGGGTTGTGCTATTATTTGGCCTGATCAAGATGCTAAAAACCGGCGCATGAAATACTGGAACATCGACTGAAAGCCTGTTGCATAAAAGCACCAAAGATGTGCAAAATAGGATAGACAGTCAAACCAAGGATCAGGAGGGTAACATCAGTGGTGTGCCTTTGCAGGTGTAAATGTGGTTATATTTTTAGGATGCTCTGATTAATTCTGGATTGAGTAGATACGGATATATCGTTTTCTAGGTCAAGGCGGACATCGCAGCCAATAGCAGCGCTATTAGTAAGATTTCCAACACTGAGCCAGGATCATGTTAGCCTCTATATGCCCATTCATGAATTGATCCGAGGTTTTATAAGGAGACATTATGATTTTTCAACAATTATTTGAGCCTGATTCTAGTACCTATACCTATCTATTGGCTTGTCCAGAAACCCGACAAGCCATGCTGATTGACCCGGTTCTTGATACAGTAGCCCGTGATCTTGACGTACTGCAAAAACTTGATCTCAAGTTACGGTATACTCTGGATACTCACCATCATGCTGACCATCTGACTGGCGCACGGGTTTTACGCGAACGCACTGGATGTAAAGTAGCTTATCCAGAGGTGGAAAAACCTGAATGTGCCGATATCGGTGTGTCAGAAGGTCAGACCTTCAAGATGGGATCGATTGCGCTGGAACCCTTATTCACACCAGGTCATACTGCGCATCACTATTCCTACCTCTTGGATAATGGCACACAAAATATGGTCTTCAGTGGAGATGCATTATTGATTGAAGCTTGTGGGCGCACCGATTTTCAGGGAGGTGACGCCGCTATTTTATATCAAAGTATTCATGAGAAGTTGTTTAGTCTTCCCGATGAGACCCTGGTATATCCTGGTCACGATTATGAAGGACGTTTCGTCTCTTGTATTTCGCAGGAAAAGGCACGCAATCCTCGGTTAGGCGGAGAAAAAACCCTGGATGAGTTTGTGACTATCATGAATGGACTAGATCTACCCTACCCACGAAAAATTGATTTCGCTGTCCCTGGTAATCAAATATGCGGCCAGTGCCCACCTAATGTGCCGAAAGAATACAGAGGACCATGTGACCTACATGAACAAGGATAGAATATATAGAAATAGATATGGGTAATTTAAGTTAGTCGAATGGTTAACTGGTTTTTTATTTTTCACTGGCCAGTATGCACTATGGAGCATAATTATCATCACGATAATTGACGTTCTGGCAACCGGCCTCGCACCGGTGCTCGTGCATTACACCCGCAGGTAAAGGAGCGACCCTTTTGGCTACAAATCATTCCATTTAAATGAACTTTTCACATGATTATTTTAATCCGGGAAATCCAAACCAATTACTCATATCAAAATAGATATTCTTTGTGCCTCCAGATTTACCGTTAATAACAATCACATCATACATTTTACCTTTATGTGTGACAGCAGATTGCCTTACTTTACGATAGTCTGGATAAAGTACTTTTCACCATCGTATTCCGCTTCGTATATGCTGATACCATCAAGTGGATCTTTTCCACCAAGAGCGTAATGAGGAACCGCAGCAAAGTGCTTTGGTTCCTGGGCTGGATATAATTTATTCAAGGCATCGTCAATCGCATCCCATCCGGGCGATGAATCATTTCCTTCATACAGTGCTTTATATTCTTCAATATTCATAATTTCTTATTCAGCTAACGGTTGAGTCTATGGTATCCCCACAAACATAATTAATAAATATTTCAAAAACATATAGATAGACGTGCATCATGCTTTTTGATCTAATAAAAGCTACCAAACTGTACCAAATCAAAAGGAACTGATACGATGCGCATACTAAAATTATTACATAAAATTTTTGTAAAAGCTGCACCACAAATACACAATATTAAATGCACGGATCGCTTACTTTCAAATACTCATCTTCATCAAGAACGAATGCCGCTCTATCAAACACTATGTTATACATTGTGCTCAAATTTATCACGCCCAGTAATTCTGGTAGACTGGTCTGATATTGTTGAACAAGAAAGAAGGTAATGGACAGAAAATGGATACTATTCCGTCCCATTTATTTTCGCTTAAATCATATTCTTCTAAATCAGCATGAATAAATTCGACCGCAACTTGGCTGTCTGGCGCAGCCTTACCACGCGATTCAAGATTCAAACGGCGGCCTGGTTGTTATAAATTTTTTTTCGAGTTTATGTAGGTTTCGCTTAATCGCAAATGTTATGCTTCTTTTAAAGTACTGCTTGTTTTTTGTTGAATCATCTTGACCAATGGTTGATAACCATATTGAGCAACCATGTCCCCTACTTGTTGAAAGTGATCGTCAGAACCCACAAGTCCGAACCCATCGGCAAGACGATTTAGGAAAGCAAAGGTAGAAACGACACAAATCGTATCCTCAATGGTTTGATCTGACCAACCTGCTAAACGCATAGCGTCTATATCGGTGTCAATAATATTTCCTGGCTCAAGCGTAAGTTTATTAGCAAATTTAAATACGGCGCGTAATTTATCATTCACCTCCTCAGGTGAACCGTTTGCCAGAGAACGTACAAAATCCTCGTCAGTTTTCAAGCTGGTAAGGACGCTAGAGTGCGAATCCACACAGTAGTGACAGCCGTTAAGCTGAGAAGAATAGAGAGCGATCATTTCTTTTTGCGCTTTTGACAGCTCCGATTCCTTCGACATTACATTGTTGAGAAGCTGTACGAAAGGGAGGTATAGCTCTGGATCTCTTAGAAATATATCGCCAACACCCTGGAAATTTTTTGAATAACTTAAAAATGACATATTTTTGTCCTTTTGGTTTAGATGTGAGTCATTATGGTTTATGCTAATAGGCAATACAATTAGGCAAATATGAAAATAAATATTGCATGAACGCACACCCTTTAGAATGGAATGATTTACACTTTGTGTTGGCTGTTTGCCGTGAAGGCACCTTATCTGGTGCTGCACGCGCACTAGGCGTAAACCATTCAACGGTATTTCGTCGGATTGCCACCATTGAGAAAAAACTAGGTGTCCGGCTATTTGAGAGACTTGCCTCGGGTTATGTGATGACCGAGGCCGGTGAAGCCATGCAAGAGTCGGGGGAGCGTGTAGAAAATGAGGTGCTAGGGTTATCGCGCAAGCTTGTTGGCCGTGATTTGCATCTAAGTGGCGTTCTGCGCGTGGCAGTACCAGACGCACTGCTAATAAAAATATTAATGCCGCATCTTAGTATCTTTTCTCAGTGCTATCCAAAAATACAGCTTGAACTCATTATTTCCAATAATTATCTGAATCTAACCAAAAGGGAGGCAGATATTGCCGTTAGGGTAACTCAAGAACCACCAGAAACAGTTGTGGGTCGGCGCATATGTTCTATGATGACAACAATTTACTGCTCAACCGGATATTTTGCTGGGCAATCCGAGTGCATTAGTGAAAATCACATATGGTTGTTACCAGATGAAAGTATGACGCAATTGCCAATTATAAAATGGTTAGATCAAAACTACCCAAAAGCGATATTGGGGCTTCGTTGCAATACCTTGCTGGGATTGTACGAGGCGGTAATACAAGGTATGGGTATTGCTGCGCTTCCGTGCTTCCTCGGAGACCCGGATGTCCGGCTCAAACGTATTCTACCTCTAATCGATGAGCTGGATTCTGAATTATGGTTACTAACTCACCCGGATTTAAGACGAACGGCTCGTGTCCGAGCGTTGATGGACTTTCTTGCAGAAGTTCTGGAAAAAGAAAAACAATTAATTGAAGGGCAGCTATCCTCGTAAAAGTGTATTTATAATGATTCTTGATACAAAGCATAACAAAAGGTTTTTTAGTCCCCATATGGTATAAACTTCTATAATTTCTAAGGAATATTTTTCTTTTGTGGTGGAAGAAAATTGATTTGAGATATAAATATTAGATCATTCATATAATCCGGAAAATCTAACTTAAAATTAATGCAAAGTAGCCAATTTTTATATAACCAATCGACTCATAAAGTTTTTTTGCCGGTAAGTCTATATCAGCAGTAAACAGAATACTTTTTGCGTGCTGGTGAATTAATTTACAGTCATTAAGCATGTGTAACATAGTCGCCTTGGAATAGCCCTTGCGTCTTTCATTCTCAGAGGTAAATATCCCTCCCACCTGGCCAATATTTTTATTGTTTGAATTTAATGCAGAAATTGATACGAGATTATTGTCTTTAAACATGCCCCACCAGAGTTTATTCTTTGTTGCTGTTAAAAACTGGGCTTTTGCTTGTGAAGCTGTTAAATCACGCGGAATCCCTAACTCTTCTATATACCTGTTGTTAAGAAGCACCCATTTGTCAAAGTCACACTCCTTTAACAACCTGACCCGGCTATCGTGAATCAAACTGTTGTCATTATCGTCAAATTGAAATCGATATAATATTTCCTTTGAGTAAAAAGATGGCTTGTATTGTCGACATTGGTTTTTATAAGCTTTATAGACTGGATAGACCGAATTCCAGTCACCAACAAATCCTCTAATGGAAAGCGAATCACTTACAATGTTCTCGAGCACAAACTGAGGATCGAATACTCCATCGCATTGAACTAGCAGGTTACCCCTTCTTGTCAGGCAAAATACTGCCGTAACGGTGCTATTGTAAGTAAGCATTTTAAAATCACCACTACTGTGATGATCCGTTAAATGCGGACCATAGTTGGTTAAATTATTTATTAGAAACTGGGCCGACTCCTCAAATCTTAACAAAAATTGCATTGCCGTATGCAAATTTGCGTTTTCCAACGGTATAGTTTTTGTCAATCTTTATTAACTCCTGATCTCTAATTAAAGGGTAGACATGTATTTCTTGAATATTTTTCTTTCTACAGTATATCTAGTTTCTAAAAACGCCGCAATAATTCTAAGAGACCGGCGTGCACTTCCTCCACCATATCGCAAAACAACGCATCCGCTTTCTTTTGTAATCTTATATAGCCCCTATTTTTCTCAGATGATCAACAATTATGTTTATTGATCGTCTGCTAACCGAATACCCGTAAACTGCCATTGATCACGTGGGTAAAAGAAATTACGGTAAGTTAGACGAGCGTGTTTTGATGGTGTGACGCAGGAACTTCCACGCATGACCATCTGGTTGCACATAAATTTTCCGTTGTATTCGCCAATTGCACCGGCTGACGGTCGATAGCCTGGGTAAGGGGAATAGTTGGAACTTGTCCACTGCCATAACTGGTGAAACATATGGTAAATTTCTTTATTACCCACTAAGGGGCGGGGATGCAGTGTAATGGCCTTGGGTTCCGGAACCTGCTTGAAGTATTGGCAAGCAATTTCCCACTCTTGCTCAAGGGGCAAGCGTTTACCAGACCAGCGTGCAAATGCATCTGCTTCATAGTAGTTCACATGAGCTACTGGCAAATAGGGATCTAACTCAATCAATCCATGTAAAGTATATTCAAACCATTTTCCTTCTTGTTGGGTCCAATATAACGGCTGGCAGGCCTGGGTAGACTGCTGCCATACCCACCCGTCTGACAACCAGTACGCCGCTGTATCGTAGCCACCACTGTGCATAAATTCAAGATACTCATTGGTAACCAGTCGGTTCGCGAATCGAAATCCGCTCTGGTGAAATTGGTGTGCCGGGACCTCGTTGTCAAAATAAAAATCTTCTCCTTGATAGCCAACAGTTGTATCCATCGCATCGATTTCCAGAAAGACCAATTTCGGGAGGCCGGTGGTGACAACGGGTGTGTTGTCGCGACCTAGTGCAGGGTAAAGCGGATTTAACGAAAAACAGTACTTTATATCTGTACAGAAAAGTTCTTGGTGCTGTTGCTCATGGTGAATTCCCAATTCACATCTTTGCGAAATCACCGCTCGTTCTTTATGATCGTACATCGCTAATAGCGGTTCCATTGCGGCATCAACATGTTTTCGATAATTAAAAACATCCTCGACTGTTGGACGAGAAAGAAGGTTGCGTCGCGAACGAGGAAATTGTGCTCCCACTCCATTGTAGTAACTATTAAATAAGTACTCGAACTGCGGATGAAATACACGATACTTGGGGGCAAAGGGTTTCAGTATAAAGGTCTCGAAAAACCAGGTTGTATGGGCCAGGTGCCACTTTGGCGGGCTTACCTCAGTCATTGCCTGTAAACCAAAGTCTTCGTTCACCAGCATATCACTTAGCGCGAGACTGGCTTGACGGGTAAGGGTATAGTCCGCGAGAAGCGTTCCATTATCATATGTCTGGGTGGTTGATAACATGACTACCTTCTTTTTATCAATTGTTTCTGATTATGCTCGGTTAGGTTATGCTAACTACATACGCATGTATATGATGATTAATGCAGTGTCTAAATGCATTTTTGCAGCGTTTGGCTTTTGACGATATTAAGTAATATTTGTGTACTTTTTGCTTGCCTGGTGTTGTTGTACTGACAGCAAAGAGCGTTTTTTTAAAATTTTTATTGGCGCGATGAACTTGTCAAGTTTTCGTAAGTATTAACATATTTAGACTGATAGAATGAATAGTGATGAGCCTCTTTGAGAAAGATGCGCAAAAAATTATTACTTCAAATGACTTCGATAGTTTATTTTAGAATGAAAAAACTGACCTTTGATGCAAAATATGCGCTCCTTAGTCATGGTTCGCAGTCCCCTATATTACGGCGGTCATTACTACTGGCGTTTTTTGTCGTTCATCATGTCGAGCAGAAAACATGCTGTTTTATCACAATCCTGCTTAGGATCAACAAGTCTTATAATCAAATCAAAGGTGGTAATTCCGTTCTGTGCTTTAGCTCGATTTTCAGCAGATCAACTGCCACGTTTTTCTTGTCCTTCCACGGCATTAGGTGATAGGCTCAAGTTTTGAAGGAACTATCAATCTGTATTCAACGGCGTTAGGTGAAATGGTCTGGGTAGATTTCACGGTTAAAAATACATCAGAGGTGCGTGATTTTTATCGTTTAGTCATTGGCATTCAAGTTGAGTCTCTAGCGATGGAT
>QIJM01000570.1 GCA_003232445.1 Paraglaciecola arctica | reverse complement strand
AAATCAAATTGACTGTTATCTGCTAAGTGCGAAGGCACCACATTTTGTAACGCTTTTGACATGGATTCTATTCTGCCCGGGAAACGCTGCTGCCAATCTTGTAACATGCCTTTAATCACTTTTCTTTGCAGGTTTTCTTGAGAGCCACAGAGGTTGCAAGGAATGATCGGGAATGCAAGGTGCTGCGAGTAGGCCGCAATATCTTGTTCTGCGCAATAAGCCAGTGGTCGAATGACCATTTGTTTGCCATCATCACTGACTAATTTAGGTGGCATCGATTTTAGCTGCCCCCCATTAAACATATTCAAAAAAAGAGTCTCTAACATGTCATCTCTATGGTGACCTAGTGCAATTTTAGTCGCTTTTAAACGAGTGGCCGTGTTGTACAAAATTCCACGGCGCAGCCTTGAACAAAGTGCGCAGGTTGTTTTACCTTCAGGTATTTTATCTATCACGATTGAATATGTATCTTCTTCAACCACCTCAAAATCCACACCAAGCTGGGTGAGATATTCTGGCAATACGTGTTCGGGAAACCCCGGTTGTTTCTGATCGAGATTAAGCGCAATGATACTAAAAGAAATAGGTGCTACTTTTTGCATATGTAGCAGCACATCCAACATAGTGTAGCTATCTTTACCGCCAGATAAGCAGACCATCACTTTGTCGCCATCTTCAATCATATTAAAATCAGCTATGGCTCTACCTGTGTTATGTCTGATGCGTTTTTGTAATTTATTGAAGCTTGGCGTGTGTTTTTGATTAATGCTGGATAATAGATTCATGAATACGGCTTATGTTTTATCGATTAAAAAAGGTTGCCTTAGGTTATTGGCCAATTATACTGGAAAAATTCCTTCTTTCTAAACTAAACCTCTGTTTAATGGATATGTTGTTTTTATGCCTCATAGTTTATCAATAAAAGATCTATATTTTACTTGGTCAAAACAAAGTGATTTTGCTCTGCAAATACCTAACTGGCAGGTGGAAACAGGGCAAAAGGTATTTTTATATGGTCGTTCAGGGGAGGGTAAGTCTACGCTGTTAAATTTAATTTCTGGCATTGAAAATCGTTATACAGGCAACATACAAGTTTTAGGACAAGACATGGCTAAATTAAGCCAAAGGCAAAAAGATACTTTCAGAGCGAATAATATTGGCATCATATTTCAACAGTTTAATTTATTGCCTTATTTATCTGCAGAACAAAACGTACTTTTGGCTCAGCGATTTAGGAGTGTAAGCCAGACGCCTCAATCAGAACAGTTAGCCTCAATATGTGAACGATTAGAATTAAGTGGTAATTTACTAAAACAAAAAGCAATTGAATTAAGTGTAGGGCAACAGCAACGTGTAGCCGTTGCTAGGGCATTATATGGTTCGCCTGCGCTGGTTATTGCCGATGAACCTACTTCGGCCTTAGACACCCAAAGCAGAGAACAGTTTATCCAGCTACTTTTAGATTGCGCTCACACCTCAACCGTTATATTTGTTAGTCACGATATGTCTTTAGCGTCACACTTTGATCAACAACTGGGTTTAGCAGAATTGCAGCAACGAGTGAGTGACGCCGATGTTGCTTAATTTGGTGTGGGCGAGTTTATGGTCCCGTCGGGTGATGGCTATTCTGACCTGTACCTCAATTGCTATTAGTATGTTGGTGCTTATTGGGGTTGAGCATTTACGTGCTGAGGTAAAGAACAACTTTGAACGGACCGTATCTGGCGTTGATTTGATTGTGGGCAGTCGCACCAGTGGGATTAACTTGTTACTGTTTTCAGTGTTTAAAATTGGTAACCCTAGCAATAACATTCAATGGAAAAGTTACCAGGATATTGTCAATAACCGCCAAGTGGCTTGGTCGGTACCGCTTTCGATGGGGGACTCTCATCAAGGGTTTTCCGTCATTGGTACCACAGATGACTATTTTGAATATTTCAAATATGGCGATAAACAAACGATTTCCTTCGGGCAAGGCGAACCCTTTAAACGTTTATATGAAGTAGTGTTAGGCGCAGATGTCGCTAAAAATCTGGGTTATAGTCTGGATCAATCGCTAGTCATGTCTCATGGCACAGGTAAAGTGAGTTTTACTCATCACGACGATCATCCCTTTAGGGTGGTGGGAATATTAGAATCCACAGGCACACCGGCTGATCAGTCTTTGTATATCCCTTTACAAAGCATCGATATTCTTCATCAAACACAACATGTTCATGATGAATTGTTATCAGAAGTACTTTTAGGTAAAACACATCAACCTCAGCTCAGTGCATTTTTGCTTGGCAGTAAAAGCAAAATTGGCGTTTTACGATTGCAGCGAGATATTAATCAATATAAGCAAGAACCTCTTAGCGCCATTTTACCTGCTTTGGCTCTAAGGGAGCTGTGGCAAATTGTGGGCGCAGTCGAAATTAGCTTGAGAGTCATTTCATGGCTGATTTTATCTACTGCGCTTATTTGTATGACAACCATGCTGTTGGCTTCGATGAAAGAGCGAGAAAGGGAGCTGGCAGTATTGCGGGCATTGGGTGCAAAAGCGCACATCATTATTTTACTGATTGGCGCTGAAGCCCTATTATTAACACTACTTGGTGCATTAGCAGGTTATGTATTAGTGACAGTAGGATTGTTGCTTGGTCAGCCACTACTTGAACAACACTTTGCTTTGTATATCAGCCCATATGTTAATTTAGTTGCAGTAGGGCGATTCTTTTTGATAGCGGCCGGTGCCGCGGTTTTATTGTCTTTTATCCCAGCGATATTTGCCTATAAAAAATCATTACTGAGTGGCCTAAAACAATAGTTAAGTGCAGGGCATGACCTAACACTTCACTGGTGATACAAAGCCTTCGGGTTTAATCGCCAATACGTCACAATTGAGTTTATCAATAACATGCTCAGCTGTATTACCAATTAATGCGGCTGAAAGTCCTTGTCGGCCAACCGTGCCCAGTACAACTAATTCTGCATCTAATTGTTCAGCGTATTTTGGGATCACGTCCTCAGGTAAGCCGATATCCACATGACAATGTTCCTTGCTTATATGATGTTTATTACTGTGAGTTCGCATACATTGCTCATGATGTTGTTTAGCTGATTCGTCATAAGTAGAGGGATCAAACTCTGGAATTTCGATCACAATATTGGCGGGTGTACCAGGATACGAATTAACCAAATGAACGTTTGAAGATAATAACTTAGCAAAATGTAATGCTTGTTTAGTGATTTCTTCGTTTAATGATATGTGTTCTATGATATCGACTCCTACGTTAACAGCGGCAACTATTTGTCCTCCAGAGGGCCAGTCATGCTCTTTTACCAACAACACAGGAACGGGTGCTTTGCGCATAATATGCCAGTCGGTAGGAGTGAAAATAATTGATTTTAATGAATCGTGTTGCTGAGTACCTTTAACGATTAAATCGTAGCCCTTGTCTATTACTTCATAAATAATGCTTTCATAAGGTCGATTGTGCCAAACGATTTTTACATCAATGCTCACTCCTTGAGTACTGAATTGCTCTGAAACTAAATTAACCAACCAGTCAGTTCTGTCCTCTATAACTGCCTGTCGCATATTTTCTCGTTCGTCCATCGACAACATAGTGGTCATTTCGTATGAAAAGTCATAGATAGTTAAGAATGCAGTAATACTGGCGCCGTTAATATTGGCTATTTCAATTGCTCTGTCGAGTGATTTTTGGGTGGAAAGTTCTGGCTCAATAACGGCTAATATTTTCTGATAATTCATACTCGACCTTTACATGAAACTAGCGAAAAGAAGTTAATTAAGCTTATGAAACTATTTAAGATTTTGCCAGCTGTTTGACATTAAAACGCTGCAGACTTATTGAATTGAAGCAGAGATGGCTTGGAATAATTGGTTTATGGCGAATATTATCAATAATAAACCCATTAAAACTTTTGTTTTAGGGTTCTGAATCAGTTGTTGGATGTTGTCAAATCCAGTAGCCATTAATAGCATTATGGGTAAGGTGCCTAAACCAAAGCCTGCCATAATCATTGCACCTTGTAGCGCCGATCCGCTTGCCAAAGACCAGGTTAACACTGAATAAACTAATCCACATGGCAACCAACCCCAAATCATGCCATAGGGTAGGGCGTGTATTGGGCTTTTAAAGGGCAATAATTTTTTTGACCAAGGGCGGATAACTTGCCAAAATTTGCTGCCAAAATTTTCAATCTTGCTAAGACCTTGCCACCAACCTGCAACATATAGCCCTAACAAAAACAGAAAAACCCCACTAACAAACTGCAAGATTACAATGCCTTGATTAATTTGTTGGGCAAACAAATATCCAGCCCATCCAGTAATAGATCCTGCAACAATATAGCTGGTTATTCGACCAAAATTGTAGGCCAAGGTGTAGGGTAACATGACTGAGTTTTTAGGCACGGCGTAAGCAAAAGCACCCACGATCCCGCCACACATTCCAACGCAGTGCACGCCACCTGCTAAGCCAATAAGGAGAGCCGAAACAAAACTTAAGTCACTCATCGTTTTTATTTGAAATTACTTGTGTCTTTGAGGTCGCTTGTGTCTTGGATGTTTTTTTAGGCAGGTCATCGTCAAACAAAATACTACTACCATGACGCTCCAAATCCTCAAATTGATTGGATTTCACAGCCCAAAAAAACACTCCGACAGCTATGCTCACTAGTAATATGGCAAGAGGGATCAACACATATATACTGCTCAAGAGTAGGCTCTCTATTATTTTAGAAGTCGAGTGGAGTTCACCACCACTATTAACGAACTAACTGACATACCCAGCACTGCCATCCAAGGGCTCAGTAAACCCATTACAGCTAAGGGTAATATCAACAGATTATAGCCTATTGCCCAGCCAATATTTTGCTTGATTTTAGTTTTACATCTTGTCGCTATGCTGAAAATGACTTGCAGCTTAGCCAGTTCATTATCCAGTAACACTATATCCGCAGACGATTTAGCCAAATCAGAGCCAGCCCCTAGGGTAATAGACACATCAGCTTGGGCTAATACCGGCCCATCGTTTATTCCGTCTCCCACCATCAACACCACATGTTGTTTGGCCTGAGCTTGTTTAATCGTTTGCAATTTATCTTGTGGGCTTTGTTCAGCCAACCAGTTATTAATGCCTAACTCTTTGGCAACCGATTTCACTATAGGGGCAATATCACCACTAATTAAATGAACACTGCAGGGTTTTAGAGAGTTTATTAGTGCAGTGCCTTGGGGCCTGAGTTTGTCGGTTAATAAAAAGCCACAAAGTAAACCGCAGTCCGACTGCAGATAAACATTACAAGTCTGCATACTCTTGGGGACTTGGAAATCCATAAAGGTCGCGGCTCCTAGTTTATAAAGAGCACCTTCTATTAAGCCACTCACTCCTTTACCCATTTCACTTTGAAACTCAGTCACTGTGTGTGGACTCTCATAGTGACTAAATGCCCGAGCAATAGGGTGGGATGAGTACTGCTCTATGCTGGCAGCTAGTTCGAGCAAATGAATGTCCGGTTGTTCGCTTGGATTGACGCACTGAATGAGACTGAATTTTCCTTCTGTTAGCGTGCCGGTTTTATCCAAGCCAATCCAGTCCACTAGCGCAAGTTGCTCTAACGCATCGCCTCGCTTTAATAACACCCCTTTGCTGTTTAAATTGGCAATAGCACAAGATAAAGCAGAAGGAGTGGCCAGCCCTAAAGCACAGGGACAGGTAGCAATTAATATCGCGACCATTACCCAAAGTGCCTCAGATGGGTCTATTTGCAGCCACACAATATAGCTAATACAAGCAATCAGTAACACTGCGACTATAAAGTATTGAGAGAACTGATCAGCTAAACTAGCAATCCTCGGTTTTGTACTCATGGCTTGAGTCTGTAATTTACTAATTTGATTCAGAGTAGAATGTTGCAAGCTAGCGGTGACCTTTACGGTCAAAGTACCTAATTGATTTAGGCTACCTGCTAACACTTGATCACCGGTAAACTTACTAACCAAATCGAATTCACCGGTTAACATAGCTTGATCAAGTTGTCCTTGTCCTTGGGTAATCATCCCATCTACAGGAACCAGCTCACCAGATTTAACTAAAACCAATTGATTTACCTTTAAGGATTTAGCCAACACGGGCAACAGTACCTCACCTTCTATCAACGTGGCAGTAGTGGGCATAGACTCCAACATATTGGCTGATGCTTGAGCTGCTTTATAGCGTGCACTATGTTCAAGGTAACGACTGATCAGCAGTAAAAACACAAACATACACAACGATTCAAAATAGGTTTGACCGGTATTTTGTGCGGTGGCAAACACCCCCGAAATATAAGTAATGGCTAAGGCCACAACAATCGGCACATCCATATTAACCGTGCGAGCTCTTAGGCCGCGCATAGCACTGGTGTAAAACCCTGAGGCAGAATAAAGCATAACGGGGGTAGTTAAAAATAAGCTTAGCCAATTAAAATATTGTTTGGTTTGAGCGTCTATATGTCCAAATAAATCAAAAAACACGCCTATATTTAACATCATGACTTGCATAGTCATTAAGCCCGCTAAGCCTAAGCGCTTTAGAAAATCTTTGTTTTCCTGCCTGAATGTCGCTTCATGTTGTTCGGGTTGGAAAGGTTTTCCATGATAGCCAATTTTTTCAATCTGACTCAAAATTTGGCTGAGTTTTAACTGCTGATTATTCCAAGTTACGCTTGCTCGTCGGGCAGACACATTAACGCCAACCTTCATTACGCCGGTTAATTTAGCCAGTTGTTTCTCGATTAGCCATCCACATGCCGCACAATTAATACCGCTAATGGTTAATTGAATTTCGCTGGTGTCATCCTGACTTTCAACAAATTCTTGTAATATACTATCGTCATCAAATATTTTGAGTTTTTGCAACAAATCATCTTCGTTGTCTGAGGCCTTTTCTGCAAACTCACCCCGGTAATGATAGTAATCTTCCAAACCATTGTTCACTATTGCATCGGCCACGGCGCAACATCCAGGGCAACAAAAGGCTTGCCGTTTTCCCAGCACATTAGTGTGGTAGTTAAGCTGTGGGGCTACATCCAAACCACAATGAAAACACTTAGCCTGCATTATGCTTAAGGCTTTAGATCAAATGGGCTTGCTTGTGGCAGTGAAACCACTTTTTGTATTTTCCAGTTTTCATCAAAGGGATGTAAGCTCAATTGCCACTTACCCGAAACCTCTCCCTTTAGCGGCGCGCGGTACATCCCGTTGGCATCACGTAACAAAGTCACAGAAAAATCTTTAAATTTTTGCGTTGAATGAAAAAAATCTAAAGTAAGGGCTTCACCATTGTCAGGTGCGCCGTTGATAAAATTGACTTCAACGTAATCTGAAGAAACTTGAGTCTTAGTCAATATATTGAGGACTTTAGCCTGTTGTAATTTATGAATTTTGAGATTGATACCTCTCCCTTCTTTGTAGTAGTCATCAATAACCAAGCTATCTTTACCATTAAATGCCAAATACATCATAGAAAAGCTAAGAACCATAGATGTGAGAGGCACAACTATCAGAAACCAGGGCCAGAATTGTTTGTACCAGACGTTTGGAATATCAGATTGCATGAAAAGAAATCACTCAAATTTAAAGGAAACAAAACATAAAAAAACCCCGAAAACGGGGTTTTCAGTATATCACTTCGTTACTACTTGTCTTGCGACAAACTGTATACGTATGCGCTAACCAGATGAATTTTCTTTTCACCTAGTGTGGTTTTAAATGCCGGCATTACACCATTACGACCATATTTAAGCGTTTCTGTTAGCGCTTTTTCAGTACCACCATATAACCAAATTTGATCAGTCAAGTCAGTAGCACCTATCAATTGATTGCCTTTTCCATCTGGACCGTGACAGGCTGCACAACTAGCAAATTTAGCTTGGCCAGCGTCTACCGTTGCTTGCTCCAAATCTGGTCTATTACTTAAACTTAAAACGTAAGCGACTAATTCTTCAATATCTTTATCGCCCATTGCATTTAATTGTGCTGGCATTATACCCTGACGACCATTGATTAAGGTTTCAGTGATTTTTTCAGGTGATCCACCATACAACCAATCATCGTCGGTTAAATCTGGAAAACCTCTTTGACCACGTGCATCAGAACCATGACACTGTGAACAATTTTGACTAAATAAACGCTGACCAACTTTTAATGCCTCTACATCCTTAGCTAATTCAGGAATAGGCTGTTTGTAATATCCATCAAAGATAGGAGCAAAAAGCTCATTGGCAAATTGAATTTCCCTATCATATTGATTGATCACACCATTCGTTTTGTTTGCCTCAACTGCTGCTCTAGATTCGGCCAATGATTTAATGGATTGATTAGAACTCTGCCAATTCCACAGGCCTTTATAATTGCCCAAGCCAGGATATAAGGCTAAGTAAATAAGTCCCCAAATGATACAAATGTAGAATAAAATCGTCCACCATCTAGGTAACGGGTTGTTGAGTTCGACAATACCATCAAAATAATGATGCATATTGTCACCTTCTTCCACACCTGTTTTATTCTGTAAACACCAGCGTAGCAATAAATAACAACCTAATATTGACCCTAGTGTAATAACAGAAATCCAGATACTCCAAAAACTACTCATCTACTTTAGACTCCCGCTTATCTTGCTGTGGCTCATCATCAAAGATAAGCTTTTCGGCTTCGTCAAAATTTTTTTTGGATTTTTTACTATAGGCCCACCACACCACGCCAATAAAACTTACAAACACTATGACTGTATAAATACTACCACTCGTTGCGTAATCCATATTATTTCAACGCCGTGCCAAGTGACTGTAGATAGGCGATAAGCGCCACCATTTCAGTTTTACCTTTAACCGCATCTTTAGCTCCAGCAATGTCTTCATCTGTGTAAGGCACACCAAAGTCTCTAAATACAGATAGCTTTTTGGCTGTTAATTTACCGTCTAGGGTGTTTTTCATCAACCAAGGATAACCAGGCATAATAGATTCAGGTACTAAGTCTCTTGGGTTGATTAGGTGAATTCTGTGCCAATCGTCACTATATCTACCACCGACACGAGCTAAGTCAGGTCCAGTACGTTTTGAACCCCATAAAAACGG